>JAKEER010000248.1 GCA_022616615.1 Acidobacteriota bacterium | reverse complement strand
GCGACAATCGGCTGGATCGAATGAGACTCGTGAGTATGTAACTATCACCGATTTCCTGCTTCGACAGAGAAAAAGCGTTCGGGAGGTTCTGACAGTTGGCCAATTAGGGCTCATGGCCGCATCGATGGCCGCCAGCGGCTCCTGTTGCACGCCGATCCGTGGGGACCCCCGCAAAATCTCGGGCCGACGATCAATTCTCCTTCTATTGACAACTGCCCGTTCGTGACGCCCGATGGTCACACACTGATTTTTCTGAGCAATCGACCCGGAGGCCTTGGCGGCATCGACTTGTACGTTTTCTTCCGCCAGAACAAAATGGGATGACTTCGCCTGGGAGATGCCCGTCCCCCGGGCAGCCCTGAACACGCCCTTTTGATGAGTTTGGCCCAACGGGCTACGAGGATGAAGAAACGGGAGACCTCATTCTCTACTTCACCTCGAATCGCCCGGGAGGCCCAGGCGGCAGGGTAATCAGGGATGTATAATGCGGCGCGCTCGACCGAAGGCTGCAGTCGATCCGCTTTGAGAACTCAAATGGCTCGGATTGTTGCTACGGATCATTCTCCGACCAGAGCGAGAGCTTGATTGCTGACGAGGTCCGAAAGGTACATCCCCGATTGTCGGAGAGACTCCAACACCGGTCTGGCCTCCGCGATGGACCCCTTTTGTTTTGCAGTCAGTACCAAGCCCAGCGTGCCGCGCGCCGGGATCCCCAGTGAAGTGGCGCAGCGACGAGCACTCAAATCGTCGATCACGACCTCTGTTCCAGGGTGGGTGGCTCCCCAAGCGAGAACTGAGGATTCTCCGCTCCCCAAGTCCCAGGCTTGTATGACTGGAGGAATTGGCGGGGCCTCAACGATGGTTAACCAGACCGCCTGCGCAACCGCCTGAACGGTCACATCAGACGGCCCTTTCTTGCGAATCTCAGTGATCACCGGTTCAGGGATCACGAGTTCGTCAGCGATCACCTTCAGCAAGCTCAGTCGTCCAGCTCTTGAAAGAAAGATCAGCGGGGAGGCATTGACGGCGGGCCGTTCAGCCACGGCTGATCTCCCGCTTCAGGTCCTCCATATCTACCGCGAAAGCGTCTGCTTTCTCTCGGAACAAGGCAAGGAGGAAATCGGACCGATCGAGTCCGGCAATCTGGGCGGCTTTCTCCTGGGAAACATCACCGCGCTGGTACCAGTGGATAGCGGCCGCAAGGCGCAATTCACGCACGAACTCTTCTGGCCCGAGGCGCAGAGCGGAAAAGACTTCAAGCGGCAGATCCAGATTAACCCCAGGCATTGAATACCTCCAAGAAGCAGATTGGGGTGATTGTATCATGTTCGAGGACCGGCGGCGGCAAGGGTGAAGCTCAACTGGTTTGCCAAAGAGACCGGCCCGACAGTGTGTCCTACTACGCTCAGGGCAACGGCGAAGTTGAGTGGCCGACAAGATGGGCTACAAGTAGCGAGCGACCTCAGACCGCCAAGCAGCCAGGGAAAGGAACCACCAAGAGGTGCCCGAGAAACGTGATGGCTGGCCTCGACGGAGACCGGAGGCGTGCCCTGCATTCTAGGACCACGGCTGGCTGTTCTCCTTGACTCACGAGGATCAGCTGCAGTCGATCCGGTGAATCTCGGTCTGAATCGGATCGCCGGTGACGACGACGTCGTTGTGCTCCAGGTAGACATTGACCTCGGAACGGATCCCAAACTCCGCCAGGTAAATCCCGGGCTCGATGGAAAAGCAGGTCTCGGCGATCAGGTGGCGCTCGTCCTTGGTCTCAAGGCTGTCCATGTTGGCGCCGGTGCCATGGTCGTCTTCTCCGATGTTGTGTCCTGTTCGATGGATGAAGAAGTCGCTAAAGCCTCGTTCGGCGATATAGTCTCGGGCGATGGTGTCGACCTGCCATCCTTGAATCTTCTTTGACGGGTAGTTTGCCTTGACGAAGGCCACCGCAGCATCACGGGCTCCGCTGACGGTCTGCCAGACGTTCACGATTTTTTCAGGGACGACTTTCCCCAAATAGGCCACCCACGTGTAGTCGGCATAAACCGATTCCGGTTTGTCCAGCTTCGCCCAAAGGTCTACGAGCAGAAGGTCGTCGCGGCGGATCTCAGCCGAAGCGGATTCGGCTGGCTCGTAATGCGGATTGCCGCTGTTTTGATTTACGGCCACGATGGGCGGAGAAAAAGTCGTCAGGCCGTTGTGGTGGAATTTTTCCAGCATGGCCTGCTGTGCGGCATACTCCGTCAAGCGAGCGCGCTGGCGCGCGGCTTCACCCACATCGTGGAAGGTCTCAAACAAGATGCTCATCAATAGCCGGCCCGCCTCCTGGTGCATTTCAAACTGCTGCCCGCTCCAACGCGACTGAAAGTACTGGACGAGGTCCGCCGAAGAGATCACTTTCTTGCCGAGGCTTTCAACAGCCTCTACCGTGCCAGCGTCCACGCGGGAGACATAGGGAATGGAGCAGAGCGGCGAGTACTCCATGGCGATCGAGTGGTGTCCTTCGAGCATTTGCTTCAAACTCTCGACCATCTCTTGCCAGCTCTTGAAGGTTTGCAGCCGGGTGTTGAGTGCCGCAAACCCCTGCTGCTCAATCCGGTGGCACAGAACGCAAGGTTCACCCTGTTTCGGTATCCAGTAGTACCACCGCCGCGTCAGCATGCCTCCTTGCAGCCCTACAAGCTTTTTGGCAATGGGATTGAGCCCCTGAAAATCATAGAGCAGCCAGCCATCGATGTGAGCTTGGCTGAGCTGGTCTTGTACTTCACGAATGTCGATCATGTTCTCTCCAATCGGTACCCCGACGATCCATATCCGTACGAGGTCTCATTGCGTCGTGACTTCGAATCCTGTCGCGAGGTCCATCAAAGTCCCCCTTAACAAAGGGGGACAGCGGTTTCGAAGAAACCGCGCGGGGGTTGTCGCGTCTCCGGCTGCGAGCCTGCCATGACAACCCCCCAGGCCTGCGGCCTTTTCCCCCTTTTCTAAGTTTTCTAGGGGGGACTTGTGTGCCCGTCGCCTCCCTTGGTAATGGCTAACCGTTGCGTTGACGGGCCCCTGAATGCTGGGAATCGCTGATTGACTAGAACCAGTTCCTCTGGGTACAGTGTAGGTTGCTCAGGGCGACAGACCGGGCAATCCTAGCACCTACGGAGAAATCAATGAACTGCCAGGATCACCTTTACCGAAACCAGGACCCGAAGCAGGTTAGTCGGCGATGGTTCATTGAACAATGCAGCGTTGGACTCGGCGCCCTGGCTTTCGGGCACCTATTGCAAGATACGGGGTTTGCCGCTCTCGTTCAGGATGCACCGCCTAATCCGTTGGCGCCGAAGAGACCCCATTATGCGCCCAAAGCCAAGAGTGTCATTTACCTCTTCATGGCAGGCGCGCCGAGCCACCTCGAGTTGTTCGACTTCAAGCCTCAGTTGGCCAAATTTGACGGGACGCTGCCCCCGGCCGACTTGCTCAAAGGTTATCGGGCGGCATTCATCAATCCTAACTCCAAACTGCTTGGGCCTCGATTCAAATTCGCCAAACACGGCAAGAGCGGCGCTGAGCTTTCTGAATTGCTTCCTCACCTGGCTACAGTGGTTGACGACATTGCCATCGTGAAGTCGATGGCCACAGACGCGTTCAATCACGCTCCGGGCCAGATCCTGATGAACACTGGTTCGCAACAGTTCGGCCGGCCGAGCATGGGTTCGTGGGTCACCTATGGCCTTGGCAGCGAGTCTCAAGACTTGCCAGCTTTTGTGGTGTTCAGCTCCGGGAAAAAGGGGCCGAGCGGCGGCAATTCCTGCTGGGGCAGTGGCTTCCTGCCCACGGTTTACCAAGGTGTCCAATTCCGCGGCAGTGGCGACCCGGTGCTGTATCTTTCCAATCCCCGCGGCTTGGACCAGCAACTGCAGCGCGACTCTCTCGACATCCTGCGCCGCCTGAACCAGATGCGGCTTGAGGCGACCGGCGATCCGGAAATCGCGACCCGTATCAACTCCTTCGAGATGGCGTTCCGCATGCAAAGCAGCGCTCCGGAATTGATGGATCTTACCAAGGAGCCGAAAAAGGTCCTGGACATGTACGGCGCTGAGCCTGGCAAGCCATCCTTCGCCAACAACTGCCTGCTGGCGCGGCGGCTCGTCGAACGTGGCGTGCGCTTTGTCCAGCTTTACCACGAAGCTTGGGACCAGCATGGCAACCTGGTCAAGGATATCAGTCAGAACTGCAAAGACACTGATCAGGCCAGCACGGCCCTTGTCAGGGATTTGAAGCATCGCGGCTTGCTTGAGAACACGCTGGTGATTTGGGGCGGCGAGTTTGGCCGCACGCCGATGGTGCAGGGAGGCGACGATGGACGCGACCATCACCCCAACGCTTTCACGATTTGGCTGGCTGGTGGAGGCATCAAACCGGGCGTCACGCTGGGAGAGAGCGACGAGCTAGGCTTCAACGCCGTGAAGGACAGGGTTCACGTGCACGATTTGCACGCAACCCTGCTGCACCTGCTGGGCTTCGATCACACCAAGCTGACCTACCGTTTCCAGGGACGCGATTTTCGGCTGACTGATGTCCACGGCGAGCTGGTGAAACCATTGCTGGCGTAAGAATGCTAGACGATGGGAGATTTAACGTGGGAGCTGGCCTCCGGACGCGATTACGTTTTTAAGAAGCTCGCCGTGCCGAAGAGGCCGGCTCCCACGTTCGAGGCGCCAATCTAGGGTCACTTGCTCTCAACGAAGTTCAAACTTCGGTCACATTCGATAACTCCCTCTCCCGTTTGTGGGGAGAGGGTGGCCAAAGCGACGGCGGTCGCGGAGGCCGGGTGAGGGGGCAGGAGCCAACGGATCCATGTCCCTCGGCGGTCTGAGGTTGCTCGCTACGGTCACTTGCTGGCGTTCAAGTTCAAGATTCGGCCAAGTTCAAAAGAGTGGCAGCGGCATTCTGCCGCTGCCAACTGGAGAATGGACATGTTGGCTCCCCTCCTCGGCTGAGGCTGGCCCGTATACACACTTGACACCGCCGGTGCTACTTTGGCAATATTGCCGCGATGGTGGTGTGCGGCAGACATTTTGGCAGGGAGATCCTTTCG
>JAKEER010000247.1 GCA_022616615.1 Acidobacteriota bacterium | reverse complement strand
TCTTTATGGTCTTTCTGCTCTCAGCAGCGTTGATCGCGACCATCGTGCTGGTTTTCCGAGATAGAGTTGCCAGACCTGCCGAACCAGCATCAGTTGGCGCCGCCTCGGAGGGATCGACCAAGTGCAGGTAAACGATCGCGAGACAGACCTCATGCCTGCCCGAACGCATGCCGCGCGTCGCGGTCATGGTCATACTTCACTTGGCACGTATTATCGAAGACCATCGTCGGTACCCGCTCCGAGCTGAAAGCAGGCCAATTGGGAATGCCCGAATGATTCGGGTTGCCCGCGCGCGCAAAGGCAATCCACGCATCGCTGACTTTCGCGGCTAGCGCGCGCGCCTCCTCGGTGCCACCGGTCTGATGCGCGCAACGGTCGGTGTTGTCGAATACGAACGGGATCTCACTTCGGTGGAAAGCCCTCGGCCGTCCGGCCAATACACGAGTCTGCCAAGCGAACATGTAGACGTAGATGGGGGCGGCGTTCTGTGCCGCCTTACGCGCCGCCTGAGCGAGCGTGTCGATGCGGGCGCGCATCCGGCTACTGGCGTGTGCGAGGATCTCCGCAGGCTTTGCGTCAGGGTAGGTTCGACGCAAAGCATCGATGGCAGCCGCCGGCACTGGATCCGGGGTCTTCGCTAGTTCCGCGCGTATTAGAGCTTCTGTCAACAGCTCGCGAGCAGGGCTAAAGAAGTGGAGTCCGCCACCCTCATTCAGGGTGTGGCCTACGAGCATCGGCACATCCGCTGAGATCGCGGGTGCCGTTGGGTTGAATGGGGCCTGAAGAATGACGTGGCCCTCCGCGATAGGGCCGACATTGTCCGAAAACGTGCGGCCCCAGAAGCGAGCCCCTTCCTGCTCGGCTCGCGCTCGCTCATAGCCGTAGCGCGCCCGGAGTATCCCAACCAACTTCTCCTTGCTGGCCTCTTCTTGACTGAGGTCGATCTGCTTGAGGTCGTGGTCCGTTAGTCTTTCCCAGCGCGCCCTGGCGTCCTGTTCGAACTCCACCTGAAAATACGTCGTGGAGAATGCGTCATGAAGCGCCTCAGCCGGGAGTGACTGGAGCCTATCGATTGTGGACCGCGTAAGGCCTAGCGCTGTCAGAACCGCGGCGGTATGCTTTACCGAGAACTCGAGCGAGCGATCGTTGGTTGTCATGGGCCCCGCGCTCTGCACAATGGCTTTGTGGAACAAGCCCCGTGCAGATGGCATTGCCATCAAGAAGTTGACCTTCGCGCCTCCTCCCGATTGCCCGAAGATCGTGACGTTGCTCGGATCGCCGCCGAAGGCGCCGATATTGTCGCGCACCCACGCGAGTGCCGCGACGATGTCGAGCATGCCGGTATTGACAGAGTCCCTATAGCGATCGCCAAACTCCGCAAGATGCAGGAACCCGAACGCGTTCAGCCGGTGGTTGATCGACACGACCACCACATCGCCCCGTCGGGCCAGGTTGCGGCCGTCGTAAGAAGGCAACTCGAAGCTCGACCCGCTGAAGAATGCTCCCCCGTGCAGCCAGAACATCACTGGTCGCTTCCTGTTGTCATTCAAGCCGGGCGTCCAGACGTTTAGGCATAGACAATCCTCGTCCACATAGCCACGATCGAACTCAAAGAAAAATTGGGGCAGATCGGCAACACGGCTTGCCGACTGCGGACACGCGGGTCCATATTGCAAGGAGTCGCGAACATTCGTCCACGGCTTGGGCTTTTCTGGCGGCATGAAGCGCAGGTTTCCAGTAGGAGGGGCACCGTACGGAATGCCCTTGAACGTGTGAATGCCACCCTCGGTATATCCACGGATTTTCCCGCTGACGGTCTCCACCACGGCGTTGGTATCGGAGACGACGATCCGGCCCAGATCCTTTGACTGCGCGATCGTCTCTCGGACGAGAGCCGGTGCTGAAGCGGCTGCCATGAGAGCTGCTGCTGACTTGAACACGTCCCGCCGTCCGAGAACTGTTGAAGACGTCGGAGGCGCCGTGCTCAGTGTAGTCGGCGACGTTCTTGTAGACCTTCTTCTCATTACTCCTAGAGGCCACATCGACGCATCGGGAGACCCTTAGCCAAAGCAGCGTCTGATCGAGATCGAATTGCGACTGGATTAACCTGGGAACGGCCCGAACATAGCATAGACTCCAGTCCGAACCAAGGGCATTGACAGCCCTCCTTTTGTCGCCTGATAGCTTCCAGCGCAGGATGGCTTTTGCAGAGCAGCCCGAATAGGCAGACTGATTGGCTTCTTTAGGTCGATCTCTTCTTCCGAATCTCAGTAATCAAGGCTGGAAGGATCTCGTGTAAATCTCCCACGACACCATAATCTGCCCGCCGAAAGAACGGTGCTCCTCGGTCCTTGTTGATCACCAGAACATGTTTGGCTCGATTGCATCCGACCAAGTGCTGAATTGCGCCGCTGATTCCACAGGCCAGGTACAAGTCTGGAGCAATGCGGTTCCCGGTGAGACCGATCTGGTCGGAATGCGGCCGCCAACCATTATTGGTGGCCACGCGTGAACCCCCTACAGCGCCCCCCAGCAAGCTGGCCAGTTCTTCCAGAACCTGAAACCCTTCCTGACTCCCGACTCCCCGTCCCCCTCCCACTACGACTGAAGCCGTTCTTAAGTCGACTCCTTCCGAATGGGTTTCTTCTCGGCCAGTGACGCGGACTCGAAGGTCCTTTTCCTCTAGCTCGGGGGAGAAGGCCTCCAGAATCGGCTCTGCAAAGGTCCTCCCTTCTTTGGCATCAATTATATGGGGCGCGATGCTAATGAGTTTCGGATCACCGTGCAGCTCCGCCTCCTCCAGCAGGCTGCTTCCCCAACGGTAGCGCACCACTTGGAAGGGTGAGCCAGGGTTCAACTGCACGCAGTTGGCCGCCATCGGTAACTCTGTCAGAGCTCCGACGTGGGCGAGAACTTCATTTCCTCTGTCAGTCGAAGCGGCCAGCACCACCCTGGGCTGGGCTGACTTGATCAATTGCGAAATGCTCTTTGCCCAGGCCTCCGGGGCGTAGTCTTGCAGCCAGGGATGTTTGACGAGGTGTATCCTAGAAACGCCATAGCGATGAAGCTCATCATGAAGACCGGCAGTATCGCTGCCGATCAGCACCGCATGCAATGGCAGGCCTAAGCTCTCCGAGAGTTCCCTTCCAAAGGTTAACACTTGGAGACAAAGCGGATTCAAGATTCCCCGGTCGTGATCGATGAAAGTTAGAACCATCTTAGTGAGTTAGCCCTTTATTTTGGGCATTACGAGAATCCTGTTGTCGCTTACCCAAGGTCTGAGAACCCGAAGCGCGAGCGGGGGCCAACCGGAATTATCCTCTCTGGCACTTTGGGCTCTCAACGTCATTGGCTTGGGGATAATTCAAGGGCACCTCTTGGGCTAG
>JAKEER010000246.1 GCA_022616615.1 Acidobacteriota bacterium | reverse complement strand
GCGCGGACGTGCCGTTTTTCTGGCTCCCCTCCTGAGACCAGGCGGGGAAGTGCCGCGCAGCGCATTGATGTCAACTTAGGCAGCGTCAATAAATAAAGGTTGCAACTAGACTACTACTTAGTAGCACTCTGTTAAGTCGTGTGTGTGATTCTTTGGGTGGCGCACACATGGCGCAGTTTGTCATGTGTGCGTACAGTCCGCATACATCGCAAAGAGCACGATGTATGCGCCACCCAGAGCTGATACCTTTATTTATTGACGCTGCCTAAGTTGACATCAATGCGCTGCGCGGCACTTCCCCGCCTGGTCTCAGGAGGGGAGCCAGAAAAACGGCACGTCCGCGCTCCCAGGTTCTCCCAACCCAAGTCTTCCCATGTTCAAATCAGGTTTTATTTCCATCATTGGCCGTCCCAACTCAGGCAAATCCACGCTGCTGAACCAGCTGCTGGGTGAAAAGGTGTCCATTGTCTCCGACAAGCCGCAAACCACGCGCGAAAACATCCTGGGGATCCTGACGTTGAAGGAGGGCCAGATCGTCTTCACCGACACGCCGGGCATTCACAAGCCGGGTTACGAGCTCAACCGGCGGATGATGCAGACAGTTTACAACTCGTTGGAGGGCACCGATTTGTTGCTGGTTCTCGTCGACGCCTCCACCGCCTTCGGATCCGGCGATCAGTACGTCGTCGATCTCATCAAAGAGCGCGGCTTGCCCGCCTTCCTATTGCTTAACAAGATTGACCTCATCCGCAAAGACAAGCTGCTTCCCCTCATGGCCTCCTACGCTGGGAAGCATACGTTCGCCGAGATTGTTCCGATCTCGGCGCTCGAAAGAGACAACCTGGAATTACTGACTGGACTGATCTTGAAGTATCTGCCGGAAGGCCCTGCGCATTTTCCGGAAGAGCAGTTTACCGACCGGCACGAACGCTTTTTAGCCGGCGAGATCGTTCGCGAGAAACTGCTGTTGAACACGCGCGAGGAATTGCCCTATTCGACGACAGTTCTGATCACACGCTTTGACGAGTCCCAGCCGGAGGTCGTCGTTTTGAACTGTGACATCGTTGTCGAAAAGGACTCGCAGAAAAAGATCGTGATTGGGAGTCAGGGACAGAAGCTGAAGCAGATTGGCATCGAGGCTCGGACAGACATTGAAACGCTGCTCGGCAAGCGCGTTTATCTCGAGCTATATGTCCGTGTAAAACCAAAGTGGCGCGACGATCCGCGCTTTCTTGACAGTCTGTTGTAAGCCGGACAAGCCGGAACCAGTGGGTCTGCTCTTCCATGGGATCCCCCTCATTCCCGCAAAAGCTGGAATCCAGATTCCCTCTCGCCAGACCTAGATTCCCGCCTTCGCGGGAATGACACACTGCTGCAAGGCGGTTTGAATCGTCTGAAACCGGATTCCTGCTGGTTCGTCTAACCGGAAATCGTCTTGGCAAAGCGCCGAGAATTCTAACGTCGAACCTCTAAGGGCCAGATGAAAATCAACGAAATTTACTACAGCATCCAAGGCGAGTCTTCTTATGCCGGGCTTCCCTGCGTCTTTGTGCGGCTCACGTATTGCAACCTGCGCTGCGCTTACTGCGATACTGCGTATGCCTTTTACGAAGGGAAAGACATGAGTGTGGACGAAGTCCTCGCCGCTGTTCGCGGCTACGACTGCCCGCTTGTTGAAGTGACCGGGGGAGAACCGCTGCTGCAAAAGGAAGTCTTCCCGCTGATGGATCGCCTGGTCGGGTCTGGCTGCACCGTTCTACTTGAAACCGGTGGCAGCCTCGACGTCGCACAGGTCCATCCGCAAGTCATCAAGATCGTGGACCTGAAATGCCCCAGCAGCGGCGAATGCCAGCACAATCTGTACAGCAACCTCGACAAGCTTCAACCGTATGACGAAATCAAATTTGTCATCGGCACTCGCGAGGACTACCTCTGGTCAAAAGCGACCATGGAGAAATACCGTCTCAGCGACCGCTTTCCGGTTCTGTTCTCAACCGTGTTCGACAAACTCGAACCGCGCCAGCTTGTCGAGTGGGTTCTGCAGGATAGACTCAAAGTCCGTTTTCAACTGCAAATGCACAAGTACATCTGGGAACCGGCCAGCCGCGGCGTGTAGCGACGTGTAGCGCGGCCGTCAGTAAGCCCGCCCGGCGCTGCTTCAGCGGAGTTTCTCAGGCCACTGCGTGTCGCCACAACAAAATGCAACGCAGACCCGCCTTTCAGAAGTCGCGAACCGCTCCATAGAACCTTTTTGCTGCCTGCCCCAAGGCCCTCGCTTTGAGCCAACCCGGCGTCAGCCCGTGGGCAAAGCCTCCGATAAGATCTTCCTGCTGCTGCGGCCAGCGCGTGTGGCGCGCCGGCCGCAGCAGCAGGAGCGGAAGGCATGCTGGCACCTCCAACCACTGGCTTACGCCAGCGGTTGGCTGAAAGCTCTGCTTATGACTTTGAGGAACCCTGGCTGCCTGCCTTCCCCACCTTGCAAATGGAGAGGCTTTTCCCTATTCTTGGTTCACCATGAACCCATCAATGATCGCAGCGCAAAAAACAGACGGCGCAGTTCAAGAGAAGCATCCGAAGGGGCTTTACGTCCTGTTCGCAACCGAGATGTGGGAGCGTTTCGGCTTCTATACTTTGGGCGGAATGCTTGCGCTCTATCTCCGAGACTCGGCGCAGGGGATGGGTTGGTCCGAGGAGGAGGCGACAACCCTGTTCTCTTACTATCTGATGTTCGTCTATGCCAGTCCGCTGATTGGTGGCTGGCTGGCCGACAAATGGATGGGCTACCGGATGGCGATCACCGTCGGCGCGCTCTTCTTCGGCGTGGGGTACTTCCTGCTTTATGTTCCCTCGGTTTCGGCGCTCTATGTAGCTTTGACGCTGGTCATCATCGGAAACGGGTTCTTTAAGCCGAATGTCTCAGCGATGGTTGGAAATCTCTATCCGGAAGGCAGCAAGCTCAAAGACTCGGCTTACAACATCTTTTACATGGGGATCAACATCGGAGCTTTCCTGGGGCCCGTGGTTGCCGAGTTCATGCAGCGGCGCTTCGGATTTCGGCTGGCGTTCACGATTGCGGGCTTCGGCATGATCATTTGCCTTGCGATTTTTTGGGCATTTCGAAAACACCTTTCCGGACGGGATAAAGGGGACGCCACACCCCGTGGCCAAGACAGGCCCCGAAGCTCTCTGCCGATCGACTCGGTGCCCGATTCGAAACGCGTGATGGCACTGGTTGTCATCTTTGTGATCGTCATTGTCTTCTGGATGGCATTTCATCAGAACCAGCTCACGCTGACTTATTTCGCCAACGACAATACTGACTGGTCGGCCTGGGGCAATGTGTCAGGAGTCATCTCGAATGCGATCAATCCGTTTTGGATCATCACACTCACGGTTCCGCTTATCGCCTTCTGGCGCTGGTTAGCAAGGAAGGGCCTGGAGCCGTCCACTCCAGCTAAGATCGCCATTGGCATGTTTCTGACCGCAGTTTCTTTTTATCTCATGTCGATTGCCGGCTGGGTTGGCGGTAACACCGGGCGGGTTTCTCCCTGGTGGCTCATCAGCGCTTACGCGATTGTTTCGCTGGGCGAATTGATGCTGTCGCCGATGGGACTGTCGCTAGTTTCGAAGGTTGCTCCAGCCCACATGCGTGGTTTGATGATGGGCGGCTGGTTTGTGGCAACGGCTATCGGGAACAAGCTGACGGCTATCGGTGTTTACTGGCGCGAATGGGATCATTCAACGTTCTTCTTCATCCTGGCCACCATGGCGCTCTTTATGTCGGGCGTCCTGTGGATGCTGCTGAAACCCCTGAAGAAGGCCATGCCAGGTGTTTAGCGGCTTTCATTCCTTTCATTTCGGCGGCGTGCCTTTTTCGGGCCGGCCGCGTGTTGCCCGCGCTGGCGTTGCGGGCTTGCTGGCCCAACGCGGAGACCGGGATTCACGTAAAGGCAAAACACTCAGAATTCCTGGTAACCCTCCGAGAACAAAAGCTGAACCTTCCGCTTGCGAGTGCCGATATGCTGTCCAGGTTGGCACACGTTAAGAGGGACTTAGTGAGCCACCTTCGTTAGATCCCATACACATCGGTTCATAAGCCAGCGGCTGCGTTCAAGCCTGAAGCCACGGCGGTTCCAGGCTTCGCAACTTCGCACGGAGGAAAGCAGTCTATGAAATGGACTTCTGAAAGCAGCCTGGCTGGAGGATTCGTTCTGGCTGTCTTGGCTCTGGTTGCTGCGGGCGTGGCGTCCTATCGCAGCACCCAGGAATTCGCCGAGGCAGGACGGGCCGCGACTTACAGCCAGGAGGTTCTGCGGCAACTGGAGGGCACTCTTTCGGCCGTGAAGGAGGCAGAAGCCCGCGAGCTGGCGTTTCTCGCCTCGGGAGACGAATTGATGCAGCCTCTCACCCCAGCGGCAGCAGAGATAGACGCACATTTCACCCGGTTGAAGAAGCTGGCACCGGCTGCTGACGGGCGGTTGAAGCAGATTGTTGAGTTGGAGCGCCAGGTTGCCCTTGAAATCGAGGCTCTCCACCAGATTGGCGATTTCCGAAGGCAGCCTGCGACCGAGCCGCCAGCACCACGTGCGGCCTGGCAGAGGGCTTCCGATCTGGCAAGCCGAATTCGTTCGAGCGCCATTACGCTGGTTCAGACCGAGAGCGAAACTCTGAAACGCCATTCGGAAACGTTGAAAGTCAAGGCCCAGTGGGCTTCCGTTACTTTTCTAGTCCTGGCGGCGCTGACAGTCACATTCATCGGTCTGACGTTCTACCGCCTCACACGCGACATGCGTGAGCGCCGTCGCGCCATGGAACAATTGCGCCACAGCGAAGAACGATATCGGCTGCTGGCAGAGAACTCGCTCGACTTGATTGCCCTGCTGGATCTAAAGAGTCATCTCATCTACGCCTCCCCCTCACATGAGCCGGTGCTGGGCTATGATCCCGCGTGGCTCGTCGGTCGCAGCTTCTCTGCGCTGATCCATCCGGAGGATCTGCCTCTGGCGCGCCTGGCCATTTCTCAATTGCCAGAGAGCGGGCCTGGAAAGCCCATCGACGTCCGGCTGCGCACGGCCTCTGGTGACTGGCTGGATGCGGAACTGCTCCTGTCTACGTTCTCCATCAGCGGCGTTCCGGGGCATCGCATTCTGCTTTCGGCCCGCAGCATCTCTGAGCGGAAGCGCGCCCAGCAAGAAAGAGAGAAGCTGATTCAAGAGTTGCAGGAGGCCTTTGCCAGGATCAAAGTACTGAGCGGCTTTATTCCCATTTGTTCGTCCTGCAAAAAGATCCGCGACGACCAGGGATATTGGAACCATTTGGAGGCCTATATTCAAAGCCATACGGAAGCACAGTTTTCCCACGGCATCTGCCCGGACTGCGCGGCCGTGCTTTATTCGGACTACTTCACAAACGGAGCCTAACGCGCGTGAGCCATTCATTCGGGGTTTGGGCTCGCCAAGTCCTCCAAGGTCCGCAGGCGCTTGGGGCTGCCCATAAGTTCGTGGGCCGAGGGGACGAGAATCCCCTCGCGATCACTTCGCGAGCACTCACACCCAGGAGCTGTGAAAAAATCCAAAATTCCGTGGAAGCGCCACGTGAGACTGAGGCTTTGACTAAGCCTCAAGTCTGCATTTCAAAGACTTTGGAACCGCGTTGCAGGCCGGGTTTCCTGATCCGGTCCATTTCTTTACAGCTCACCCTCCTCAAGTGGAACCTTGTCCTCTCGAACTTGGCAAGGTTGGTTCTGGGAACCGTTTGCCCCCGTGCCCTTCGAAGGCAAAGTGCAGGAAACACTGCGTGCGCAGAAGTGGGGATCGACCGGTGATGAATCCGTCTGTTGAGCGAGCGCTCACTCTCGACCAGAAACAGGGCACCCAGCACATTCACTGCAGTGCTGACGCTATCCTGGTCGATTCTGGTGAGAGCATCGTGGAAGCGAACCAGGTATTTCTGGACCTGCACGGATACTCTCACCTAGAGGAACTGGCTGGAAAGCCTTTGACTGCAGTCATTGCAGAGGCCGACGGCGAACGGATTGTCGACATCCGGCGCTGCTGGCTGCGAGGTGAGACCGTTCCGTCGATTCTCGAATTTCAGGGCCTCCGCAAAGATGGAATGCTGATCGATCTGGAAGCCTTTGTCACGCTTCTGCAGGGCGGAAGCCAGCCCCGCTTCATGACTCTGGTGCGTGACGTTGGCCTCAGAAAGATGACGGAACGGGCGTTGCGCGAGTCAGAAGCCCGGCTCCGGACTGTGGTTGAGAGTCTGGGGGAAGGGCTCCTGATTACAGACCTCGACGACGTGGTGCAGTTCGTCAATGCCCGGCTGCTGGCGTTAACCGGTTTCGCCAGGGAAGAGATGAAGGGAAGACGGGCGTTCGAACTACTGCTGCCACCTGAAGAATGGGTGGCCTCGCTGAGTCGAAATGAGCGGCGCTCGAAGGGAGTCGCCGAACGCTATGAAGCCCGGCTTTTGCGAAAGGACGGAAGCTGCTTTTGGGCTGAAGTCAACGCCTCTCCTCTGTGCAATCCGGCCGGCGAGATCATTGGCACAATGGGGGCGGTTTCAGACATCAGCGCCCGCAAGCAGGATGAAGAGCGCTTGAAGTTTCAAGCCGATGTCCTGTCGCAGGTCACCGAGGCCATTGTTGCGATCGACAATGAGAGACGAGTCAACTACTGGAATCACGGCGCAGAGGAGCTTTATGGTTTCAGGTTCTACGAAGCTCTGAACCGTCCGCTGCGCGAGCTGATCCAGGATGACTGGTTAGCGCCAAACACACTAAGCGAGGCTGCTCTGGAAAGCCCGAGCGTTTGGCGCGGAGAGAACACCCACCGGAACAAGCGCGGCCAGCAGGTCGTGGTGGAGGCTTCCGTCCGCAGGCTGAAGGATGCCTCGGGCAAGCCCTGCGGTTATCTCGCCGTGCTCCGCGACATCAGCGAGCGCCGCTGGGCGGAAGAGGCTCTCAGCCAAAAGGAGGAAGAGCTTCGCCAGGCCCAGAAAATGGAGGCCGTTGGAAAACTGGCGGGCGGCGTCGCCCACGATTTCAATAACCTGTTGACAGCCATCGGAGGCTACAGCGAAATGCTGCTGTTAGATAGATAGCTGACTCTTGAAGTTTGAATTAGCCGAGGCCCCGGCGAGAGTATAATCACTCCCGTCGGGGTTTTTGCGTTTTGGGCACTTCTGGTTTCCTAATCGAAAAAGATCTTGATCGACCAACTACCCTGGAGCTTCATGTTTATGCCCTCTGTCAACCGGACGAGGCAGTTCCGCATGGTTCTTATAATTTTTGCCTTGACCTTGCACTTAGGTGCGTGCTCGTCCTCTGGCCCAACTCTTAAACCCGCGCCAACAGCTCCAGCTCGGGATGTCAACCTGTTGCTCATTACTATCGATACGCTCCGCGCTGACCACGTTTCTTGCTATAGCGGCAAGAAAGTGAGAACTCCGCACTTTGATGCTCTGGCGTCACGAGGAGTTCGGTTTGACCAAGCCATTGTTCACGTCCCCCTCACGACTCCATCCCACGCCTCGATCCTCACAGGAAGCTATCCTCTGGTGAATAGAATCAGAGATAACGGTGGATTTGTGCTAGACAATCAGATTCCCACTTTAGCCACCCTGACAAAAGAAGCTGGCTTTCGCACGGCTGCGATAGTTGCTTCAAGTGTATTGCATCATCAATACGGCATGAATCGTGGCTTCGATCTCTACCAGGACGACATGAATGAGGCAGCACGGACGAACATTTTGCCGGGGGTCGTTGCTGAGATTCGCGGAGAAGTGGTAACAAAGCGCGCTTTGGAATGGCTCGAGACGAGTTACAAGCAAGGCATCGGCCTTCGAGCGGGCATGAATTTCTTTCTGTGGGTGCACTTCTATGATCCTCATTTTCCTTACGACCCTCCCGCTCCGTATCACTCACAGTACGCCAAGGATCTCTATTCGGGTGAAGTGGCCTTTACAGACGAACAGGTTGGAAAATTGCTCAAGGCATTGACTGATCGCGGACTTCAGGAACGCACTTTGATATTCCTCATGGCCGATCACGGCGAAGGATTGGGAGACCATGGAGAGTACACTCATGGAGTGTTTCTTTACGACGAGACTGTGCACGTTCCCATGCTGGTTGCTGGCCCGGGTATTCCGGCCGGTAAAGTGGTGACACAACAGGTTAGAGCCATCGATGTCATGCCAACCATTGCAGACTACTTGGGCCTGTCTGCGGGCGCCAAGGTGCAGGGCACAAGCTTGATGCCAACCATTCTCGAGGATCATCCGGTTCAAAGCAATTACGCCTATCTCGAGACTCTTTACCCGAAGACGAGTCATGGGTGGTCCGAACTGCGCGCCATGCGAACAGACGAATGGAAACTGATCACCGCTCCAAAACCGGAACTCTACAAACTCAAAAACGATCGCGGAGAGACTTCAAACGTTCTGAGCCGGCATTCCACAGACGCAGATCATTTGCAGAAGAAGATGTGGGAGATCACTGGGCCGCCTGAAAGTTTCGGAAAATTGCAAACCCGGCAGGTCGACGAAAAGACCATGAATGAACTGCAGTCACTGGGTTATGCCAGCGCAGGGAGGCGTCGGGAAATCCGCATCGATATGTCCGGACCCGACCCTAAAGACCGGGTCGGCGTACTGAACGTTCTCGATCAAGTAGCAGACTTGATGAACCATGATCGATTCGCGGCGGCAGTTCGAGCTCTCGAGAGAATTCAGCGTGAAGATCCGACAAACCCCGTCATCTATAGCAAGCTCGGAACCTGTTATCAGCGAACCGAACGGTTTGAGAAAGCTGCGCACGTCTACCGGAGAGCTATTGAGAACAAGGCCGATACGGATCAAACTCACGCGGAGATAGGGAACCTCTATGTTCGGAAGGGACAATTGAAAGAAGCCGTTGTGTCCATGGAACAGGCTGCCGAAATGAATCTCACCAATCTTCAGAACCTAACTAACCTGGCAACAACATACCTTCATTTAGGCAGACTGCCTGAAACAGAGCGTGTGCTCAAAGCCATCCTTTCCCAGAACGCTCGACACTCCATGGCCCAAAATCTTTACGGCATTCTGGAAATTCAGCGAGGTAACGGCAATGAGGCTCGGGCTCATTTCGAAAAAGCTATCGATGTGAATCCTGATTTAACCGAGGCCTATATGAATCTAGGGTTGCTCGCGGAGAAAGCCGGTGAGCCGCGAATCGCTATTGATTACTACAAGAAGTTCCTTGCTCGCGCTCGCTGGAGGGACCATGGAGAACACATACCCAAGGTGAAAGCAGCGATTGCTGAATTAGGTGGAAGATTGTGAGGGGGCGACCGCTACTGGCTGATGAAGCCGGTCAGTCGCAGGTTGCGATCGACTACAAGAAATTCCTCGCGCGCTCGCCCAAGGACCATGTCGAAACATCCCAAAGCAAAAGTTGCAATCGCTGAGCTGGGCGAAAAATTGTGATTCGCCATCCGGTAGTGGTACTCCGTAGGATGCGTTCAGCTTTTGTGCGTACCAGGGTACCAGATGAAAGAACATCATAGAACCGGTGCTTCGAGAACGCGACCACCCGACTCTTCCACTCCTCGACGCACTAAACCCCCATCCGGGTTAGCCAGAACGTAGGATGCCCGGTCCGAGACAAGGAGGCGGTCCGCGCCTCGTTACTTCGGCGGCTACGGGCTGCGCTGGGCAACGGCAAATCGCTTGAAAGGGTGCCGCATGACATGCGGAAAGGCAGAGCCTTTCCGCACCTGAAGACTGGATATTTTTTCCGGTCTTTCGCACAGCTTTTCGATTGTTGAGAGCTCAGTCTGTTTAGAGCCGTAACCAAACAAGCGTTTCGCTGGCGTAACGCACTAACTCGACGAAGCGTGCGTTTGACGCAGCCACCCTGGGAGCGCGGGCGTCCCGCCCGCCTCGGAGCGGCCGGAGGCCGCTCCGATGGCCTGCGGCCACAATTGCGGG
>JAKEER010000003.1 GCA_022616615.1 Acidobacteriota bacterium | reverse complement strand
GGGAGATAGCAAGAGCAACGATGTGACACGAGTTGCGGTGCCAATATCGCACCGCTAGCGGGCTGGCGCGCTGCCAATCCGTTGGCACGCCAGATTCCTGCCGACGGAAGACTCCACCGCAATCGAAACTAACCGCGCTTTGCAGCGACCGGGGGCAGAGGGGCTGTAGGTCTTTAGGATTCAGAAAGACGATTGAGCGAGATTTCCGACCTCAGCAGGAAGTAGCCGCCATATTGGATCGCCGGCACTGTAAGGAAGCTCAAGCCGGCCATGAACGTCGTCGCGCTGCCCATCATCGGTCATCGGACCGCGCCAGCACGGGCTTGATATCCACGACTGGCGTCCCGTCGATTGCCTCTATGGGCGCAACCCTCAATCTATGCCCAGCGACCTCCAAGACCGAAACCCGATGAAGTCCCACGGGGTTGGGACGATCCGGGGACCGCGTCGCGAACACGCCCGTCAACGGTGCGTCGAGCCTTCCCCGTGGGTGCACCTGAAGCACGCCACGTCGCGCGCGATGAAGCCAGGTCAGAACGATAAGCTCATCGCCAGCCGTGATGCCAACAAGTCCGTGGGCTACCAGAGGCGTTAGCTCCAGCCAGGCTTCGGGAGCACCCTCGTCTCCCTGGAGGGGTGCCGCCTCGAGACTGGTTAGCTCGGAGCGTATGACCCCAATCGGTTCGATCGCATAGCTGTTTTCGATCAAGTCTTGTCTCGGTGAAACAGCCGTTATTTCTTGTTCCTGTTTGTGGGGGCTAGTGCTTGTGTTGCTTCGGGCGATAGATTCCTAGCTTGCGCATGCGGAACTGTAGGGTGGAACGTTTTATTCCCAGGCGGGTGGCCGCGCCGTTCTCTCCGCCCAGAACCCAGTTCGTCTCTTCAAGGACGGCCAGGATGTGTTTTCGTTGGGCCTCATGGAGGGTCACATCTTTTGTGACGCCGTTTGCCGTTGGACGAGGCTTTAAGTCACCGAGAGGGACCTTCAACACCGGTCCGGTGGAGAGGATCACGGCCCGCTCGATTACGTTCTGCAGCTCGCGAATGTTGCCCGGCCAGTGGTACCGGGTCAGGACATTCATGGTTTCGGAAGGAATCGTTTCGATCATCCTGTTCATGCGGCGCGCGAAATGGTCCGCGAAGTGCCGGACGAGCAGAGGGATATCTTCCCGGCGTTCGCGCAGCGCAGGAACGTGAACGGGAAAGACGTTCAAACGGTAGAAGAGGTCTCCCCGGAACTTCTGCTCCTCCACCATGGCGGTCAGATCGCGGTTTGTGGCTGCAATCAGACGCGCGTCCGTCCGAAGGGTGTGTGTACTTCCCAGCCGCTCAAACTCCCGCTCTTGCAGAACGCGGAGGAGCTTCGGCTGCAATTCGAGCGGGATCTCTCCGACTTCATCCAAGAACACCGTTCCGCGGTGGGCGAGTTCGAATCGGCCGATGCGTTGTGCGATCGCCCCGGTAAACGCACCCTTCTCGTGCCCAAAGAGTTCGCTTTCCAGCAAGCCGGTGGGAATGGCAGCGCAATTCAGCTTCACGAAGGGGTTCGGGCGGCGCGGACTGAGATCGTGGATCGACCGCGCGATCAGTTCTTTTCCGGTGCCGGTCTCGCCATGAATGAGCACGGTCGAATCGGTCGGCGCCACGGTCGCCACCTGCTTCAACACACGGCTCAACGCCGGGCTCACGCCGATGATCTCCTCAAAGTCCATCTCGCTTCGGATTTCATCCTCCAAATACAGCTTCTCCTGCGCGAGTTTCTCTTTGAGTTCGGCGATCTGGCCGTAAGCAAAGGCATTCTCGATGGCGATAGCTACCTGACTGGCGACTTGCAGGAGGAAATCAAGGTCATCCTGTGTGAAGACATCCTCCCGCCGACTTCCGAGTGCCAATACGCCCAGAACACGATCTCGGCTGACGAGTGGCAGCAAGCAACCGGACTTGAGGCCCTCGCCGATCACGCGACTGGAATGCTCATGGCCCCACTTCTTTGGGTCAGGAGGGCCAAGCAGCGGTTTTCCGGTCTGGAAAACCTGGCCGGGCCCCGTGCCCTCGAACGGTATCAGAGCCTCCTCCTGCAAGAACCCCTTGCTCTCCGGGAAGTCCAGGGCATAGATGCGCAGTCGGTTGCTTTCCGGGTCCGGAAGGCTCACGCCCGTGGCATCGCACTTCATGACCAGCCGAACGCTTGCCGAGATGGCGCGCAGGAGCTCCCGAAGCTCCAGATTCGATACAATGCTGTTATTCAGGTCCAGAAGAAGCTTTAGCCGGTCTTTCTCCCGCTGCAACTCCTCCCGCGCCCGCCGGGAGGCGTCAAAGTTCAGCGCATCATCGATGGCCAAGGCAACAACGTCGGCAACCAGCGAGAGCAGGCGGACCTCTTCCTCCGAATAAGCGGCGGGCAGCTTGCTCCCGAAGCCCAAGGCTCCGAGCCGGCGATGCGCGGTTGTCAGGGGAACCGCACACGTCGACTGAAAACCGTACTTGATAAGAAACTCCGTCATCCGAGGGAAGCGAGTTTCCTTTTCGAGCGACGGAATCACGAGAGGCTGCTGATGCTCGTACACCCACCAAGCCAGCATCTCTTCGGTCTCGACCTCGGGCTGGGGGAGAACCCGATCAGGGTCCGCGGCATCCAGCAAATGCAAGCACATCTTGTGCACCGCCGGGTCGTAGAGAACCACGGCAATGTAGTCGAATTGAACCACTTGGCGCAGCTCGCTGGCGAGACTGCGGAACAGTGCCTTGCAATCACGATGGGCGCTGATGGCCTGCGAGACGCGAATGAGCGCCTCATAGCGCGCTGCCAGCGCCGGGTCGGTTTCTGCGCGGGGTAAGGAGCTCATCGGAAACAATTACTCTAATCTACTGCAATCCCGTGGTCAATTTGGGACAGCCAGATGCGTTTGTCGCCCAATCACCAGCTGCCTAAGGATTTACTCATTCTGTGATGCTGTGAGGAAGCAAAAGGTACCGACCCGATTGTCCACGGAACGAGCGCACACCAGTCATTCCAGCGGAAAGGAGGACCAAGCAATCATTGTCCTACCTGCCCCGGCCATGGGGTGAGAGTCAGAAAGATTTGCTTGGCATCGGAATGCTGGCCGTCACTGGCTGTGATGGTAAGGGGCACATCAACCTGTGGGGTGGCGGTTGAGCCGGCCTGAAACCTTACGCTGCCCGTATTGAGGATACCAGGATGTTTAACCTCGGTGGTTACGCCGGCCGGGACCGCGGTCAGGCGGAGGTTGACCGGCCCGGTGTCTCCTCGGCGTTCCAAGACCACTTCGAGAGTCTGCGGGTCGCCCCCGATTACGAGGATGACGCGGTTGGAGTTGTTGGAGAGGATCGAAATGGAGAGAAAGAGTTGCCCGTCGCTGGAGATGACAACAATAGTGTCGTTGCAACCTGCGAGAGGCACAACGAAGCAGAAAAGCAGCCAGACGGCAATGCTGGTACGTCCATGGACCATGCGGTGATAGTTTAGCATTGCTCAAAAAACCCGATAACAGCGGTGGGGGCGATGGTTGGGCAAAGCACAAGCCTATGGGCGCGCAGGTCGACGCTCGGGACAGGGCGGCACCTGCCCAGCGCGTGGGCGGCGTCGGCCAGCTCGAAGAACTCCCGCCGGGTGAAGCTGAACAGGCCGGCAATGATGTTGGACGGGAACTGGGCGATGCGGGTGTTGAAGTCGCGCACCACGGCGTTGTAGTAGCGGC
>JAKEER010000024.1 GCA_022616615.1 Acidobacteriota bacterium | reverse complement strand
TAACAAGGAGTGCAAACCACCAAGACACTAAGGCACAAAGAATACTATGGGGAAAACCAGACTAAGGGCTCGCGCAAAATTAAGTTGGCACTTCTGTTCTTAATGGTACCAGAATGCGAAGATCCTTCGCTCGTCCTCGTCGTCGTTCTCGTCCTCGGCTTTGCGTGGCGAGTCCAAATGAGGGCTTGACCTTCAATCCTGCTGCTCATGCCGAGTACGAGGACGACGACGAGCCCAAAGTCCCAAGTTGTTTTTGCGCAGGCTCTAAGTTGAGCAATTCCTTAGGAGGGCGTGGGAACAAATTGCGAAAGCCGTTCGAGTGCGATGGCAAGTGTCCCCGCGAACCACTTCAGGTTGGGCTCGGCAACCCGCTCGCGAGGGTGAACGATTGAGAATCGTTCAGCTCTCTCCCTGTTTTTTTCACCGCTTCCCATTGCTAGGAGGGAATCACCTGACATTAACCCACCCGTGCGCTTGGCATGTTGTGTCTTGGTGGTCCGTCTTTGCTTCTTCGTGGTGATATCCGGCCTACCGAATGCCGCCGAATTTCTGCTGAAGCAGCTTGATTCTCTCTTCAAACGACAAGCCGGCGGTTGAAGGCGGCTCCTGAGGTTTCGGCTCCGCCTTCTTCGCAAACGCCGGTTTAGGCTGCTGCTGGCCTGGCGGCTTGGATTCAACCTTACGCTCAGGCTTCTTCCACCCGTCTTTCTGCCTGGCAGGAGGCTGTTCGCGGCCCTTCGGCTGGCCCTCGCGCGGCGCTGGTCTGGTAGCAGGAGCTGCTGCTTTCGGGCCGGTGCTCGCGGCAGCAACTTGCGCGACCGCAGGTTTGGAAGCGGAAGGACGGGCGCGGCGGGGCGCCCCTTCTCTTTTGGGCTGCTTTGTCTTCGGGCGCTCTGGCAGCAGTGCCTTGATCGAGAGCGAGATGCGTTTCATCGCCACGTCGACGCCAATCACCTTAACCTTGACGATCTCACCCACGTGGACAGCCTCGCGCGGATCTTGAATAAAGCGGTTGGAAAGTTCAGACACGTGAACCAGGCCGTCCTGATGAACGCCGATGTCCACGAAGGCTCCAAAGTTGGTGACGTTGGTTACGGCGCCTTCCAGAACCATTTCGACTTTCAGGTCGGAGACTTCTTTGACATCCTCACGGAACGTTGGGACAACAAACTTGTCGCGCGGGTCGCGGCCCGGCTTCAGCAATTCCTGCTTAATGTCGTTCAGCGTGAAGAGTCCCGCCTTTTGGTCAACGAATTTCTCCAGCTCGAGGGCCTCCACCTTCCGGCTGTTCTCGATGAGTTCGGCGACGGCAACGCCGAGCGACTGCGCCATCCTCTCGACCAGAGGATATGACTCCGGGTGCACCGCCGTTCCATCCAGAGGATTCTCCGCCCCCTTGATGCGGAGGAAGCCAGCCGCCTGCTCGAAGGTCTTCTCACCGAATCCTGGCACCTCAAACAACTGGGCGCGGCTCCCGAACCTGCCGTGCTGGTTGCGGTGGTCGACAATGGACTTTGCGAGCTTTTGGTTCACGCCTGAACAGTACCGCAACAACTCGTAAGATGCCGTGTTCAAGTCGATGCCCACGCAGTTGACGCACGACTCCACGGTAGCTTCAAGTCCTTCTTTAAGCCGTTTCTGATCGACATCGTGCTGGTATTGCCCCACGCCGATCGACTTGGGATGAATTTTCACGAGTTCAGCCAGCGGATCCTGCAGGCGGCGCGCGATGGAAATGGCGCCGCGAACCGTCAAGTCCAGTTTTGGAAATTCTTGGCGCGCCGAGTCGGAGGCCGAATAGACAGACGCTCCAGACTCGTTAACGATCACGGAGAAGATGGGATGACGGTCGTCGGAAAAGCCTGGCTCCTTGACGGCAACCGCGGGTTCGGTTGGCGCCGCTGGCGCATCGGAAAGCGAGCCAAGGGGTTCGATGTTCACGGCTGCGGACATTACGTCTCCACTGTCCTGAGGAGACACAACCGGAGTAGTCTCGGCTGCAACGGCCGCATCAGCCGTCTCCGTCGCTGCCATCACCATTTCGCTACCCGCCTCGGCAACGCTACTCGCGACGGCTTCCGACGACACTTCGGGACTGACCGTGGGCTCAGCGGATGCCGCCACATCGACTGGAGCAGCCTCAGTCGCGGCGGCCTCGTTCGCGGAAGACTTTTCCTGTTTGGGGGCTGGAACTCCCAGAGGCTCACCGCTGTGATACTTTCGCAAAAACTCTCTGACGAAAGCGTCTGCCTCACGAGAACCCGTGCCGTTTCCAATTGTAACCGCGCGCACGTTATGCTTCTGAACCAGGCGGTAAAGCTTTCGTTCAGCACCCGCGATATCTTTCCGCGGCTCAGTGGGAAAGATGGTCGTCTGCTCGAGAAACTTTCCAGTTTCATCCACGACTGCCACTTTGCAGCCTGTGCGGAACCCTGGATCAATGCCGATCACGCCAATCAGGCCAGCTGGAGGCGACAGCAGCAGATTGGAAAGGTTGGCGTCAAAAACTTTGATCGCCTCGGCATCCGACCGCTCTTTCAATAGCGCGCGCACTTCCGACTGCAGGGTGGGATTCAGCAACCGTTCGTATCCATCTTTGATCGCGGTTTGAAGAGGAGCAGCAAAAGCCGCCTGGGGATCCTTGATGACGCGCGCGGAGATGAACCGCAGCGACTTCTCCGCGTCGATCTCGATGCTGAAACCGAGCACCTGCTCTTTCACACCGCGCCGAATAGCCAGCATGCGATGCGAAGGGATCTTTGAGACCGGCTCACGGAAATCGTAGTACATTTCATACTTGGTTTTCTGGCCAGCCTTGTCTTTGTTGACCTTGGCGACGACAATGCCCTCGTGAAGAAACATTTCCCGAATGCCTCTTCGAATGTCGAGGTCTTCCGAAATCCATTCGGCTGCGATGTGCAGAGCGCCTTCCAATGCCTCCTCTCTTGTCGCTATCTGCTTCTCCGTGCTGACGAACGTTTCCGCCAGCTCTTCGAGAGTCTTCTCGCCCGCGATCTGGTCATAGATGAAGCGGGCCAGCGGCTCCAACCCTTTCTCAATGGCCACGCTGGCCTTCGTCTTGCGTTTCGGCTTGAAGGGCAGGTAAAGATCTTCCAAGTCCGGCTTCTCATAACAAGCCAGGATTCGCGTCTTCAATTCCTCAGAAAGTTTCCCCTGCTCCTCAATTGACTTGAGGATGGTCGCGCGCCGCTCCAGCAGTTCCGTGTAATATTCCAGTCGCTCAGCAATCGTCCGAATCTGCACCTCGTCGAGATTGCCTGTGACTTCCTTTCGGTAGCGCGCGATGAAAGGCACTGTAGCCTGCTCTTCAAGCAATCCAACGGTGGCTGCAACCTGTTTGCCGCCGGCGCCAGCGTCTTTGGAGATTCTGTCCAGTATGCTCTGATCAAAGCCCATCAATACGAACCCCCTGTGAAAAACGCCGTATTATAGCAAAGTCTTTTCACATTTGAAGGATGAGACTCGATTCCATTTCCAAAGGTCGCGTCAAAGTCAGCCTTAACAAACAAAGGTTGGAACAGTGGGGATTGGAGCCCCTGGGAGCGCGGGCGTCCCGCCCGCCTCGGAGCGGCCGGAGGCCGCTCTGATGGCCTGCGGCCACAATTGCGGGCGGGACGCCTGGCGGGACGCCCGCGCTCCCAGGGTGGCTGCGTCAAACGCACGCTTGGTGTCGAGTCCGTGCGTTCCGCCAGCGAAACGCTTGTTTGGTAACGGCTGTACACAGACCGCGCTCACAACAACCGAAAAGCTGTACAAAAGACCGGAAAAAATGTCCAGTCTCCAGACGCGGCCTCTGGCCGCGCCAGCAGCCTTTGTCCCCCTTGAGAATCTTGAGAAGGGGCACCATAGGGCGTCTTAGGAAATCTCGTGCCCCCCCTGCCGCAAGAAGCGCGGCGTCCCCGTTGCCAAGGGGAGCTGTGAAAAAATTGAGAATCGGCTCCTTCCGGCAAGAAGCGTGCGCAGGGGGACAGCGGTCCCCACGCGCCCGCTCCACCCAGGTGGAACGTGCGCTCCCCGCGCGTTTTCGGCTGTGGATTCAGAACCGAGATGGGTCAGGATTGTCCCGATTCAATTTTTTCACAGTCTGCAAGGTCCCCGGGCACAATATCAAACATACGCTTCCTACCGCGTCAGTACGTTCCATCAACGAATGGGCCGATTCCTCTTTTCCGCGTTCACTCTCTTCTGATGCGGCGCCCGCGTACCTCGCAGTGTTCCCGTGTTCCCCGTAGTTTTCCTTGGCAAGCCAGGCAAACTCAGCCTAAGATAGCGCTTTTTTAAGGGTTCTCTTCTCCAATTCCTTTGAAGGAGGCTCAATGAACGCGGCCAAAACCAATGGTCACGGTGCGAGTGTGCCAGATCTCGACGCTCGGGAATCGGCGGTCTCGCCTTCCGATGGTGGCAAGCTGATCGTTTTGACAGCGCCGCTGACAGAGTCGATTGACCATGCGGGATACTTTATTCAGATGGCAATGGCTTCTCTTCCCATCTGGATGGAGTGGGTTTTGAACAACAAGTATCCACAGTGGAGGAACCTAGAGTACAACGAGGATGGCTCTGCCCGCTATATGCCGGCCGGGGTGCGTTTGCTTGAAGCTTCCTTGCTGCGTGAATTCAAGCCGGATGACATCGCCACCTGCTTTCCAGACGACCTGGGAAAATTCGTTGGTCCGCGAACGCGCGTCGTTGCCGTTTCAACTCACAATCCGCTCGGCGTGACGTTTGCCGCTGGCGTTTACACGTCGATTTTTGGCTCGTCGAGGATGCCCATCAACTCGCATTACGCGCGCCTCCTCTTCAGCCAGATCAAAGACAACCCGTACCGCAAGAACTTCAAAGTAATCGTAGGGGGCTCAGGTGGCTGGCAGATCAAGGATACCAACTCCTACGAAGAGCTCAGCGTCGATTGTGTCGTCGAAGGACGCAGCGAATCCAGGGACACGATGACCCTGTTTCACAAGGCGATCCGGGGCGAGGAACTGCCCCGCGAAATCGATGTCCACCACCCCGCGCGGCGCGAAGATCTTCTGTTTCCGCTACACCGGACAACCTTCGGTGTTGTTGAGATGACGACGGGCTGCGGGCGCCGATGCCAGTTCTGCCTGCCGGATCTGAATCCACAGATCGACTTCCCCAAAGAGAGCATCATGGCGTCTGTGCACGCCAATGTCTCGCAGGGCAACAAGCAGATTTCGCTGGCAACTGAAGACATGTTTATTTGGGGCCAAGTGCAAACCGAGACGCCGTTCTTTTTTCCGAACCGCGAGGCTTTGCTGGACCTTTACGGCGCGATCGTCGATACGCCAGGGGTTGAGCAGCACGTCCTCAGCCACGCCACGATCGCTCCGGCCGTTGTCGATCCGCTCTTGATCAAGAAGCTTTCCGAGCGCTTGCTCGACAAGAGCCCGATTCACTTGCCGCGCCTCAGCACCCATCCTCAGAAAAAGGCGCTGTCGCCCTTGGTCGGCCTGGAAACCGGTTCGACACGCATGGCCAAGGCGATCATGGCCAGCAAAGGCGTTCCATTCTCGATTGACGATTGGCCCAGCGTCGTTCTGGAAGGCTTGCGTGTCCTGAACGCGAACAACTGGTTCCCGGTGATGACGCTCATTGTAGGAAACCCGGGCGAGACCGACGTTGACGTGGAAGAAACACTCGACCTGGTTTACGAGATGGAACGGCGCAAACTCTTTGCGTTTCTTGTCCCTTCGATTTTCACCCCGCTGCATGACACGCGCATGGAGAAGAAGAAGGGCGTCACCGAAACCCAGAAGCTAACCCCCCGCCAGTGGCAGTTGCTGATGAAATGCTGGAAGTTGAATCTTAGGCCGGGCCAGTATAGCTGGTGGGGACCCATGGCGTGGCGCATCGGATCGTTCTTCATGTGGCTTTTCAAGCTGCGCAAGGTGAATGGTCCCAACTTCACCTGGCCGCTGTTCATGTTTTCCGGAGCAATTTCGGAAAAGACCCTGGGCCGCATGGGTAAGATCTACCTTGGGAAGCCCATGAAAACTAAGACACGCAAAGAGCTAATCGCTTCTGTGCGTCCCAACTACTGGCCGTTTTTCCGCGCGGATAATGGCGACCTGCCCGAGGGTGCGACTCCCCCGCCACCGAAAGAAGAGGCTGCCGCAGCCATGTCGGTTGCATAAGAGATGCGCAGTCCCTGGAAGTGGAAGCCGGCCTGCGGACGGGGGGATTCAAAACCCGCCGGCCGCAGCCAAACTGCTGTCTGGAAGCGTCCCAACCTCGTCCTCAACCCTGGCCGATCGATCTCGGCCGGTAAGCCGCATACGACGTCGGCGTTTCCCAAAGCCTGACTTCTGAAACCTGCAGTCCCTGTGACACAGCATACTCATAAATGAGTTTCGCGATGTTCTCCGCTGTGGGATTTGCCTCCATCACAAAGCAGGGCTCATTCAGCTCTCGCAGCGTTTTCTGCATCGGGTCGTCCCTGCAAAGCAGCATCCTGTGATCGAGTTCGCGGTCAATCCAACTCTTGACGACCACGTTGATATCTCCAAAGTCCATCACCATGCCGCGGTGGTCCAGCGTCTCAGCTTCAACCTCAATCTCCGCCTTGGCGTTGTGCCCATGCAGGTGCCGGCATTTGCCGTCGTAGTTCAGCAGTCGGTGTCCATAACAGAAGTGAATCTCTTTCGTAACTTTGTGAATGGCCGCCTCCCCGAAATCTGGATCTGCAGTGGAGCAGTCTCCGGAGTGATGTGCGGATTATTTGGCCCGGCTGGCAGTTTGTAAAGCGCTAAATCAGCGCCCGTTCACTCCTTTTGAGAGTGGCTTCTGACGTTGCCGGAGGCGCTCTGCAGCCGGCGAGGCATTGCCGTTGGCCCTTGCCTCGGCTACACTGGTGCAGCTTCAAGACGCAAACGTGTCATTCCTGCCCTATGTCTGAACCCGTACGCAACTCTTCTGAAGACTTGGCCGAATTTACCGAGGCCTGCCCATTTCCAGTCATTCAATGCGACGTGCAAGGACAAGTGCTCTTGATGAACTCCGCTCTCCTGAACCTGCTGGATACTCTGCGCATTCCAAGAGACCAGGCCACTCGGATTCTGCCTGAAGGTTACGCGGCCCTGCTGGAAGCAGTCTTCCAGGCAGCCAAAGGAAGGGCTTTCGACCTGAAACGGGAGATTGAAGGACGATTTCTGGAGTTCACCTTTGCGCCGATCGGCTCGAAGAGGCAGGTCTTCGTCACCATTAAAGACCAAACGGAACAGAGGTACACGGCTCTCTGGATGCATAACTACGCGCGCGAGCTGGAGGAAGTCAACCGCCAGATGAAGGAAGCTCAGGCGCACCTGGTGCAATCGGAGAAGATGGCCTCCCTCGGACAGTTGGTGGCCGGCATCGCTCATGAGATCAACACGCCGATCGGCTCGATCAACAGCAACAACGACATTCTGATTCGCTCAGTCGGCAAAATGCGGGAGTTTCTCAACTGTGCCCAATGCCCGGCGCCAGTACGGGAGAATCCAGACGTCGTCAAGATCATGCGGGTCCTGGAAGAGATCAATCAAAACAATCGCATCGCCTGCGACCGCATTATCGACATCATCGGCAGCCTGAGGAACTTCGCGCGGCTCGACGAATCTGAGCGGAAGCGGGTGAACATTCACGAAGGCTTAGACAGTAGCCTCGTGCTCGTGCATCACCAGCTGAAGAACCGCATTGAAATCGTGAAGGACTATGGAGCCCTTCCTGAGATTGAATGCTTTCCCAACCAGCTGAACCAGGTGTTTATGAACATGCTGGTGAACGCCTCGCAGGCGATGCCCGGGCAGGGCACGCTAACCATCAAGACGCTGCAAGCCGGCAACGAGATCCAGGTCAAGATCAGCGACACGGGCGTGGGAATTCCGCGGGAGAACATGCGAAAGATTTTCGATCCAGGGTTCACGACCAAGGGCGTGGGCGTCGGCACCGGGCTTGGGCTATCCATCTGTTACAAGATTATTCAAGACCACCGTGGTAGAATCGCCGTCGAAAGCGAAGTGGGAAAAGGCACGACGTTTACGATAACGCTGCCCGTTCAATAAGCTGAAGCTAAGGAGTCCCTGCATGCCTGAATCGGACATCACCATCCTCCTGGTGGACGACGAGGAGATGGTGCTGACTTCCATCAGATCATTTCTCGCCATCGAAACCGATTATCAAGTCCACACATTTACCTCTCCCGTCAAAGCCTTGCACGAGCTCGAGCATATCGATATCGACCTCGTCATCAGCGATTATTTGATGCCTGATATGGACGGAATCACTTTTCTAGGCAAGGTGAAGGAGAGGTTTCCTCAGGTTCCTCGCATCCTGCTGACAGGGTATGCTGACAAGGAAAACGCCATCAAAGCGATCAACGACGTCGGCCTCTATCAGTACATCGAAAAACCTTGGAACAACGATGACCTCAAGCTGATCATCCGCAACGGTCTGGAAAAGACCATCCTGCTAAGAAGGCTTGAAGAAAAGATCCGCGAAGTGGAAAGAGCGCAGCTCGAACTCACCGAGGTCCAAAAGCAAATTCTGCGGATCTTTGCCTGAACCCACATCGGGCGTCACGCGGCACGACGCCTACAGACCCTACGCTGTGCCTTACCTCCAAAGGGCGCCAGCATGGATCATCCCTCAAATTCAATGAGATCTCATTTCAGCAGAGTGGGAATGAGGCGGTTTTAGAGGTGGGTGATTGGTGCGGAAGGGGGGACTTGAACCCCCATGGCCTTGCGACCGCTAGAACCTGAATCTAGTGCGTCTGCCAATTCCGCCACTTCCGCACAATGACTTACAAGGAGTGGACTTTTTTTGTAGTGAATACCGTAGGGGAATTCATCCCAATCTTCTCGATAGCATCCGCCAAGTGCTCTTGGGAAAAATGAGCGTATCTGAGAATCATTTCGGGTTCCTTCCACCTACCGAGCTTCTGGAGGGTGATGTTGTTTACTCCTGCCATCCCCAGCCTTGAGGCAAAGGTGTGTCTCAGGGTATGGGGTGAAACGCCGGCTAAGTTAGCACGCTCACAGGCGTTTGTAAACGCAGTTCTCACCGAACGGATTCGCTTTCCGTCGCTCTGTTCGAACGCGATTTGCTTCCCGTCTTTCCGCTCAAAGACGTGTTCACTTCTGCTTTCCTGCATCCTCTCCTTCAGCGGTCTGAGAAGCTTCGAATGAATCGGAATTGTCTGAGTCTCTCCGTTTTTGGAATAGGCTGCCTCGATGGTCAGCAACCGCCGGGATAGGTCAACGTTTCCTTTCGTCAGGCTTAAAGCTTCCGCGTTGATCCTCAGCCCTGCATAGATGCCCAAGAGAACAATAGTTCTCAGCGGCTCGGAGCATTCCTTGAGTAGCGCTGCTTCTTCCTGCTCGGTCAGGTATCGCACTCGGTTAAGTGGCTCGTCAAGCTTCTTGACCGAGTGAGCCGGGTTTTCACCTTCGTACTTCCTCCACTCTTTGCAGCGATTGAAAAGCGAACTCAGGCAAGCCAAGTCGCGATTGACCGCGACTCGATAGCCTTCGGCAATCCGCATCTGTTTGTGTTTTTCAATGAGGAACGGGTGAATTTCACTGAGCTTCTTTCCCGCGAAGGTTCGTGCAAGCGACTGGAGACAGTAACGGTAAAATTCTGCTGTTCCGGGTCGTTTGTTCGCCTCAGCCCACTTGAGAAACTCCTCTGAAGCCTTCTCAAAGGTCATGTCCTTGCGTTTCTTGCCTCCAATTCCCGCCTCGCATCTGAGAATCTTACCGCGTTCAACGGTCGCCAATTCTCCCGCAACCGTTCTGTTGATGTTCCTGCCAAGTCTGACTTGGTGTCGTTCGCCCATGTGCGTAAAGTCCAGCCACCAAGTTTTTCCGCGCAGTATGAGTCCATCTCCACGTCTAGCCATTCTTCTTGGCTCCTTTCTTTGCTGGATTGGGTCTGAAATGCGCCTGCCTTGGCTGAAATCGGCTGTGGGATTGCGTGTGAACGGCTATGGTAGGATGAGCGGCAGCCATTTCGCCTCCTGAACAGGCGCGGTGGTCAGGGGCTGTCAAGTGCTACAACACTCGGCAGTCCCGCTTGATGACTGCCATCATACGGCTTGACTCGGGCAGCATCAAAACAAAAAACCCTGTTCATTAGCCGAACGATTCAAGCTTCTTACCGGCGCTGCGGCTGCGTCTCAGAAATAAACCCGCTCGGAACAGATCCTTCCTTCCCTTCTGTAGACCTGACTCTTGTCCAGTTTCGATCGCGGCTTAGAACCATGACTTCCTCTCCGCAGGCGAGACTCTTTAGGCCCGTGGACGAAGAGGAAACGGGCACCGAGTTCAGAGACTCACCACAATTTGCATAAGCCCTGGTGCTGTTCGGTGTAGACGGTCCTGGGACAGGCAACGCTGGACTTGGGGATGCGTTCACTGGCGGCGGGGATGCTTCGGCAGAAGAAGGCTCGAGCGCGGCATTTACGGACAATTTACCGCTCGAACTTACCGTCATTGTTCGCTGCCAACGTTTAAAGCCTGATTTCTCTATGTAAATCGTATGTTCTCCAGGAGCTAGCTTCATGTTTGAAGGAGTGCTTCCGACGAATTTCCCACCGATTGTGATGTCCGCACCCTCAGGAGCTGATGTTACATCAATCGTAGAACCCTCACCGGATGTAGCGGCTAGGATAGGTGTTGGAGTTGAAGTTGGCGCAGGTCCTGGGGCTACCGGAGCGGTGACGACCACAGGCTTAGCACCAAATTTCGAAGGGTCGAGCGGAGTATTGCCATTAATGTAAGCCGTTATTTCAGTTCCCTTGGGAATCGTTATGTCTTTCCCATGAACGAAAAGAAACAAGGGAGCCGCAGGAAAAAAAACAATCGAAGTGGCCACGATTGCACCTGTCATTTTCCCTTGGTTTCCTCCTCCTTTCACTTCCTTCACTGCGCGCAGCGGAATCTTTTCACCTGATACCAGACGCACTGTGTCGATATTGACGTTCAATTTTCCCGCTCGTCCCATTCTTCTTTTTGGCTGAGCTTCTGTCACCGTAGCCAAGGCAAGTGCGCCCCGAGAGACTACTACGACATCACCAACTTTGATTTCTTCAAGCACCTCAAAATCTACTCGATCATCGACTTTCGCATCCGCCGAAGAGAGTGTTCGCGTTATGCGCATCTTGATAGGAGTTCCATCTTCTAATCCAAATCCAAGTTGCATGACCAGGAGCACAGAAATCAGGGACGTGGGCATACGCCTTCCTTTCGGCCATTTTTTGCTCTGGCGCGATTTCGTGAATTTCGTCAGATAGTCAAGCGAATTGTCGCTATTCTAGCGCGACGAGATGTGTAAGAGCAAATGCATAGGTTCAGTCGATGGATTTGAACCTCACCGAGGGGTCAAAGTTTCTCAGAACGGAATATCATCACCAAAAGGTTCACCTCCTCCAGCCGTCCCGTGCTCCCGCCTCAATCGCCAAATCTCCCTAGCAAACCGGCTCCGGTCGCTTGCCGGCGTCGCATGGATCATCTCCACGGCTTCGGAAACGTTCATCTGATCTGATTCACCCTTCATCGACATCACGGCCGCCATCCACTGAGCCAGACTCTGGGCTCCTTCCTGGCTTCGTGGGTTGTATTGGCGGGTTCTGCGCCCCATGCCGTGGCGCTTCATCACATGAGCAACCTTGGCATTACAACTTCGGCATGTTGGGCCTAGATTCTCCTGCGCTCCGTTGGATTCGTTGCCGTCGATGTGGGCAACCATCAAGCGGACGGTCGCACCGCACCAAAGGCAGTTTGTTCCTTCTGGCCGACATTCGACGGCCCTTTGTCTGAGCCGTCGGTCGGTTACTTCGTGGGCGTCCTTCCGCCAGCCTGCCGCGCAAGCTGGCTCTATGCTTCCGGGTCGTCTTCCTCCTCCTCATCTCCTCCAGCGACGTCGCTGATACGGTCGAGCTTGTCCTCAAGCTCTTCGATGTAATCGTTTGCTTCTTGCAGTTCCTCTTCAAGATCACGTTTGCTGGTAGCCACGTTTGGCC
>JAKEER010000245.1 GCA_022616615.1 Acidobacteriota bacterium | reverse complement strand
AGCGCGGGCGTCCCGCCCGCAATTGTGGCCGCAGGCCCTCGGAGCGGCCTCCGGCCGCTCCGAGGCGGGCGGGGACGCCCGCGCTCCCAGGGTGGCTGCGCCAAACGCACGCTTCGTGTCGAGTCAGTGCGTTCCGCCAGCGAAACGCTTGTTTGGTTGCGGATCTACACAGACCGCGCTCACAACAACCGAAAAGCCATGCGAAATCCCGAAAAAATGTCCAGTCTCCAGACAAGGTAAACTCGCGGGCCCCCAAGCCAAGCAGTCCGGGGGAATCATACCGAAATATCGACACTCCCTAGCCGGTCCTGTATTCGGAAAAACTCTGTATTTTTGACCGGGGAAATAATGGATGCGGCATCAGGGAAACCCCGATGGCCGGCCACAAAAGTTTCGAGTGACGGCACGCGGGGTAAAAGAGTCGAGAATTCTCGGCAAACTCTTGGCAATCGGCTGGCATTACTTTGTTAAGTTTCTTTCTGGGTGGCGCATACATCGTGCTTGTTGCGATGTATGCGGAGCGCACGCCCACATGGCAACCTACGCCATGTAGGCGCCGCCCGAGGAATCGTCGAATGACTTAACGTAGTAAAACTAGAAGTGGGGCCGGATTCCAGACACTTCAGGCTGCCTCCCCACTCGCCTGTGCGTCATTCCCGCGAAAGCGGGAATCCAGTGTCTCCCGACGGAGGGTTCCCGCCTTCGCGGGAATGACGGAAAGATTCGAAAACGGGTGCGCCCTTCCAGTCCCTGGTGAGTTTGGGTCTTGGTGCTTCTTTTCGTTTGCATCTCCGCAAGCTACGTCAGCGATGAAGTTTGTCATCGCTACGAAGAAATCAGCGTTCGTTTTGCATGACCCACTGGATGGCATCCTGCACGAGTTCCCGCTGACTTTGGAGACGCAACTTCTCCTTGATATGAGCGCAGTGGGTCTCGATCGTCTTCACGCTCAAGTGCAACTCTGCGGCAATTTCCCTGGTTGCGGCTCCGTGACCGATCTTGCGAAACACTCCTAACCCGCGGTCACTGAGGCGTTCTATCGGAGAGCGTTTAGAACTCCTTGAGCCGCCCACCATGCTTTGCATGATTCTAGAGCTCACGCGCTCACTCACATGAATCTCACCCGCCAGGACACGACGCACGGCGCTTAGCACCTGGTTGGTGGCTTCCTGCTTCATGACGTAGCCCCATGCTCCCGCCTTGAGCGCCCGCTCCGCATAGAGAGCTTCGTCGTGCATCGAAAGCACCAGGATGGGAAGCTGGGCATATCGAAGGTGGAGGCTCCTGATCAATTCAATCCCATCCGATCCCCTAAGAGAAAGGTCGACGATGACGACATCCGGCTGCAAATCTGAGGCCTGCCGTAGCGCTTCTGGAACATCCTCGGCCTCACCGCAAACCGCCAGGTCGGGTTGCTGACTGATGAGTTGCGCGAGCCCTTGCCGCATCAAGGGATGATCGTCAACGATTAAAACACGTCGTTTCAGGGCTGTGAGGTTGTTGGCGCCCAGCCGTGCCGAGTCTTTACGCTTCATGCCTGTGCTGACATCTTTGAAGCGGGGTTTCCCGAACTGACAGGAATGGAACAGGTCACCCTCGTGCCGTCGCTCGGAGAGGATTGGATGTTCAGAGCAGCGCCAATCGCTTCGGCACGATGTCGCATGATCTGCAACCCCATTCCCTGGGCCGCCTCGAGTTCCCGAGAGAAGCCGGCGCCGTTGTCCTGAACAGTGAGGACGATTTGACCGTCTGCGGATCCGAGACCAATGATCATACGGCTGGCCCGGGCGTGCTTGACGGCATTGTGCGCCGCTTCTTGAGCGATTCGGTAGAGCTGAGTTGCCATCCCATTGTCAGCGATCATGACTGGATCAGGACACTCAAAGCCACAAGACAGGCCGAATACACTGGTAATATGATCAGCCCAACGGCGTAAGGCAGTCATCAGACCGCTCGGATCTGTTTCAACCGGATGAAGGCCCCGAGCCAACTCTTTGGTTTGGGAAATCACCTCGTTCAGCAGGTCCGTCAGCCTGCCGGTGTCGGCAGCTTCTGGCAGGCTCTGTTCCTGCAGTTTCTGCTCCAGGGCCTTACTCAGAAAAGCAATTCCCGTTAGGCGCTGGCCGAGGCCGTCATGCAAGTCCTGACCGATCCGAAGCTGCTCTTGCTCGCTGATCCCTAAGAGGCATCTTTCCAGGCGCTGGCGCTGCTTGATTTCCGCTCGCAAGGACGAGTTGGCCTGAGCCAACTCCTCTGTGCGCTGCCGGACCCGCATTTCCATTTCGTCGTAAGCTTTGCGCAGCGCCTCTTCTGCCCGCTTGCGCTCGCCTGTATCACGGAAACCCAGGACCAGCCCCATGAGGGCGCCGTGATCATTTCGCAAAGGCGCCACCGTTTCCTCAATGGCCGTCTGCGTCCCATTTCTTCCCAAGAGCGTCAAGTCAAGCAAATGGTTGGTGGGAAGCTCACTGTGCAGCCGATTAGCCGCCTGATGATCGATGGGCTGACCGGTGGCTTCGTTGATCGCGCGGAAGACTTCTGTCAGGTTCTTTCCGAGAGCCTCAGCCTCCTTCCAACCTGTGAGAGATTCTGCCACTGGATTCATGAAGGTGACCAATCCCTGACTGTCCGTGGTAATCACCCCATCTCCAATGGCCCGCAGAGTCGTGGCAAACCACTGTGCGCTCTCTTTCAGCTTTGAGTCAATCTCGTGTTTGTGAAGCGCTACTTCAATCGTGGTGCGGAGCTCGTCCATGTCAAACGGCTTGATCAGATAACCATAGGGCCCAGTGGCTTTGGCGCGCGCGAGCGTTGCTTCGTCGGAGTGGGCGGTGACGTAGATCACCGGAATGGCGAACTGCGTCTGGATCCGGCGAGCAGCCTCAATTCCATCCAATTCGCCCGCCAGCTTGATATCCATTAATACCAGACTGGGATTCGTCTTCGGCACTTGCTCGAGGGCTTCTTCACCCGACGACACCACAGCCGGAACCCCGTACCGCAGCCGCCGCAATCGAGCCACGAGATCAGCTGCCACAATGGCTTCGTCTTCGACAACGAGGATTTCCACATTCTTCACACGATCACCCTAAGATTTGGATCCTTCACGGAAACAAAGCGCCAACACTCCGACTTCAGCCGGCCTTCTTCATCCGTTTTAGGCCCTCAACAATCAACATGCGCATCAAGACCTGGTAAGGTAATCCGCGCGCCTGGGCTTCCTGTTTTAGCTGCTGGATCAGAGCAGGTTCCAACGCCACCGAGGTTGGCTGCTTCCGGGCCTTCTTCAGGCGCAGAGCTGCCGCCTTAACCTTCTCGTGATTGTAGGTTGCCTTTTCATATCCGGGTTCGCTCTTAACGTAGTAAGTCATACTCTCCCTTTCCTCCGTGGTCATTAGCCGTACGGAAATTACCCGCACCTTGCTGGCTCGCATCGTGAACACAAGAAACAACGGCTTTCGCGACGCGGTTCCACCGACTATGGCGTAGCGGTTCTCATTCACTGGCGGATCAACCTGAATCCCCACCGGCAGCCCGCCGCCATTCACAAACACCTCTTCACATTCCTCGGTCTTGATCCCATGCCGGATCCAATTCTTGGTGCGGTTGCCACGGTCCCATTCGAATACAAACTGCCCTGTCTCGATGAACTCTTCAAGCCAGGAATCGTAGTCAAAAACCGCCATGGCCTCGTAATGTCTCACACTATGCTGATGCGAGCAATATGAAGAAATATGAAGGCCAGGGCTCCGTCAAAGTCCCCCTTAACAAAGGGGGACAGCGGTTTCGCAGAAACCGCGCGGGGGTTGTCGTGCCTCCGGTTGGCGAATATGGCGGGACAACCCGCGGCCTTTGCCCCCTTTTTTAAGGAGGACTTGGCCGCCTGCCCGCTGCTTCGGCTGACTCTTGACTTTGCCGGAGCCTTGATATGAAGGCAACCTGAGGGAAATGACTTGAGATGGTGGATCACTTTCAATCAATGTCTTCGATGGCATTCAATCACTGCCTGGTCTTCCTGCCCATGACGGCTGCGAAAAAGCCGTCTGTTTCCGTTTCTGGCGGAAACAAAGTCAGGAAGCCACCTTCAGGGATCGCCAACGACGCGCCGGCATGGGCGTTCAGAAAAGAATGCACGACTGCCTCGTTCTCTTCTGGCTCCAGTGAGCAGGTGGAATAAACGATGGTTCCACCAGGGAGAAGGTGTTGAAACGCGTTCTCCAGCAGAGCTAACTGGAGTCGCCGGAACTCCCGAATCTGTTCGGCCCGCAAGCGCCAGCGGATCTCCGGGTGGCGTTGCAACGTCCCTGTGCCGGAACAAGGTGCGTCCACCAGAATCTTGTTAAACCGCCGGAGGAACGGAAGCGGCCGGGTTGCGTCGCAGGTCACCCAGTGCAGATTTTTCCAATTCAGGGAATGCAAACGGCGGGCAACTTGGAGCCGGCGCCAATGAAGATCCAGTGCGAACACAGGTGAGGGGCTGCCTTTCAAGCGAGCGATCTGCGAGCTCTTGCCACCCACGCCAGCACACAGCTCAAGGCAAACGTCGGAGGCTTCGAGATCCAACAGATGCGGAATCAGTTGGGAACCTGCGTCCTGAATCGCAATGCGCTGGTTGCGAAAGAGTGTGGTTTCGTAGATGTTGCCTTCGATGACTTCAAGGACATCATTGGACAATGCGTGCGTCTTGAAACGGACCGCCTGGCCGGCCAGCGTTGTAGACAGCTCATCGGAAGTGAGATCAGGCGAGTTAATCCGGAAGTAAACTTTAGGCGCACGGTTGTTGTGCTCAAGCAACTGGATCAACTTCTCCAGACCAAATCGCGCCAGCCAGCGCTCGACCAACCATTCAGGGTGAGAGAAACGAAGGCTCAGCCCCGCAGCCGTGAGTTCGTCGAACGCGTTCCAAGTCCTTTCCGCATCGTTTGTCCTCACCTTTCTCAGGACCGCGTTGACATAGCCCGCCGCAGATTTGAGCCGGGCGGCTTTCACCAGCTCCACGGATTCATGGATGGCCGCATGCGCCGGCACACGCTGCAGGAACCGAAGCTGATACGCGCCGAGCCGAAGAGCAACGATCACCTCCATGTCGAGCCTGGGCAGCGGATGGGCACTGCAGAACGCCAGCACGTGGTCCAGCAGCAGCTGCTGGCGCAGTGTTCCGAAGACCAGCTCGGTTGCCAGCCGCAGGTCCTTCTCGTGAAGAGAATCGGTCAGGCTGGAGTGCAGGAGTTCGCTGGCATAGGAATTCTCGCGCAGCACTCGAAGCAGAATCTTGAAAGCGGCCAGGCGGGCGGGTGAAACGGGCAAGATCACCTTCCCAACAGCAGTGTTTGGCTTCGACCGAGCCGAATGCCATGGAGAAAATCGAGCGCCGAAGTTCGTCGACGGTTTTCCAATTGCACCTCTTCGAGCTGCAAGAATCCGGTTTTACAGGCGACCCAGGCTGCCCCGGAAGCGTGATGGAGGAGAGTGCCTGCCGGCAGCGGTTCGGCAGGGGCACCGGCAGGCCGGGCTTTCCAGATGCGCAGCATCTGACCCTGCAGCAGGGTGTAGGTTCCAGGCCAGGGATTGAAAGCGCGAATGCGATTGTGAAGAGCGGCCGCATCCTGTTCCCAGTCCAAAAGCCCATCGGACTTTTTCAGAACAGGGGCATAAGTCGCCAGCGCCGAATCCTGGCGAACCGGTTTGGCGGCTCCGCGCTCAAGCAGGTCAAGGGTCTCGATCATCAATGCGGCTCCGATTTCAGACAGGCGGTCATGAACCAGGACAGACGTGTCTTCGGGGCCGATGATGATTTCTTTCTGAAGGAGCAGATCTCCCGTGTCCATGCCCGCGTCCAGCTTCATGGTCGTGACTCCTGTCACGGTCTCGCCATTGGCAATCGCCCAGTGGATGGGCGCAGCCCCGCGATACTTCGGCAGCAGCGAAGCATGAACGTTGTAAGCGCCCAAGCGGGGCAGATCCAGCAGCCACTGTGGGAGGATCTTTCCGTAAGCCACCACGACGCAGGCGTCACTCTTCAGCTCTGTGAAAACGGGTTGCCATTCAGGCGCCTTCAGTTTCTCGGGTTGGTAGACGGGAACACCATGCTTCAACGCAGCTTGCTTAACGGGCGGCGCAGACAACTTCTCTCCGCGCCCTGACGGTTTGTCGGGCTGCGTAAAGACGGCGGCTACTGTGTGTCGGCTGCACAGCAGGGCTTTCAGCGTGGGCACGGCAAACGGCGGGGTTCCCATCAAGAGCAGGCGCATCACCACTCTCCGGCGCGAACCTTTTTTCGAATCTTGCGCTTGATGATGTCTCGCTTGATGGCGCCCAGATGGTCGATGAAAAGGACTCCATTTAGATGATCCACTTCGTGCGCGAAAACGCGGGCCAGCAAGCCCTCCCCTTCGACAATCTTTTCCCGGCCTTGAAGATCCTTGCCGGAGACGATGACTCGATACGGGCGCCGCACTTTGCCGGTAAAGTTCGGAATACTCAGACAGCCCTCCTCCTCATATTGCTCGCCTTCCTGGTTGATGATCTCCGGATTGACCAGCCTGATGAGTTGGCCCGGCTTCTCGCCGGCGGTTACGTCCACGACGATCAAGCGCTTCAAAACGCTCACCTGCGGCGCTGCCAGGCCCACACCCGGCGCGGCATACATCGTCTCGACCATGTTTTTGGCCAGAGCCTCTAGAGCTTTGTCAAAGACCGTAACCGGTTCGCAAACCTTCTGGAGGAGCGGGTTTCCGTATTTGAGAATGGGAAGGATCATGGGTAGTTGGCAGGTGGCACGAGTTCTTTCGGCTATTGAACGACATTCTCGCATCCAGCTCCGGCGCCAAGTTCTGAAGCGGCCATCGACTCGTGGCAACGATCAATATAACACCCGGCTTCGGGCTTCCCCAAAAGCTTTCGGATTGGCGGGTTAGTTTCCGATTAGGCGACTTAAACGGGCACTATCCGCTGTGAAAACGGCTGGCGGTTTGCATCCGGCGTTGCCGGGAGATTGCTAGCTGAAAGTTGACCTGATCAGGCAGGCTGTTCTCAGTGTTTCCGGTTAACGGCGTTAACCGGAGACTGAGACGCTACCAGCTATTGCAATATCCCGATCATTCCTGGTCGAACAGCCGGGATCGGTTGATGCGTTCGCCTTTGTAGATGATTTGGGAGATGCGCTCCGTGGCGGTGATGTCTTCGAGGGGGTTGCCATCCACCAGCAGCAAATCGGCATCGCCGCCCTTTTGGATGGAGCCGATGCGGTGGTCTGCGCCCAGCAGGCGAGCGGCGTTGCGAGTGGCAGCCTGAAGAGCGGTGGCTGGTGAAATGCCGGCGCTGACCCAGAGCTGGAGTTCCCGGTGAAGAGACGGACCATGAAAAACGAGCAGGTTGCCGGCGTCACTGCCTGCAACTAGCGGCACGCCAGCTTGATAGGCTCTCTTCAGGTTCTCCTTCGCTTGTTCCAGCCCCGCTCCAAATGGCTTGAGCCGTGCGAGGAGAGTCGCCATCTTGTCCGATTGCAGCGCCTTTCGCGTGTTTTCCAAAAGCTTGGCTGGAACAACCTGCTGGACGAGAGACCGGCTTAGGAGCTCATCAGGGTGGGTCCCCAGCTTCGAGAACGCTTCGACAACGCATAACGTTGGATCGTAGCTCACCCTTGTCTTCGCCATTTGTGCCAGTAGTTCGTCAGGAATTCGGTCGCGTGTCGAGCCATGTTCAATACCGTTGGTTCCCGCCAGCAGCGCATCGGCAATATCCTGAGAATTTCCGGTATGCAGCACGACCGGCAGCTTTTGAACCCGGGCTTCGTCCGCTGCAGCTTGCAGGAACCGGACGTCCAGCCGGTTGAAGAGTTGTCCGGCCAGGCCAGCTTCCAGAATCCCTTTGATGCCATCGACGCCGGCAGCTTTCAACTCCCGCACCTGCTGTCTGGCTTCGTCTGGCGATTTGGGAAGCCGCACCCACTGCTGCAATGCCAGCCTCTTCATGGCCTCAGGCATTCCCTCGAAAAACTCGGTGCCGTGGCCGCCTTCGGCCGTGAACATGGGACCGCAAGTGAAGAGCGCAGCACCCACTCGCTCTCCGATAGCAACGCTGGCACGGAGTTTGAGGGAATCGTCGAGGCCGTCGCCCACGCTCTTGACAGTGGTCACACCACTGTACAGTTGCGCTGCCAGCGCTCGCAGCATGATCTTTTCCGGAGCGTAGTCTTTCTCCGATTCATAGAAGCCGGCAGGCGCGCCCAAATGCACGTGCATGTCGATCAAGCCTGGGAGCAGCGTCTTTCCCGAACCCTCAATCACGGTGGCTTTGAGTGTTTCCGCCGGGGGTATTTCAGATTCGAAAACTTCCTCGATCCTTCCTTTCTTGACCAGCACGCCGCCGGATTCAATGACACGGCCGTCGCCAACGAAGATACGGGCGCCGCGAATCAGGAACGTGCCGCTACGCTCCAGGTCGCGCATCAACAAGCGGGCCTTGCGCAAATGTTCCCGGCTGTAGGCTTGGTAGCTGCCCAGGACGATGAAGGGAAGCAGAACCACCAACACCCAAAGCCGCGCCGAAGGGCGGATCTTTTCGTCCTTTTCCCAGCGAAAAAGCTGGACGGAAAGAAAAGTGCCTAGCAGCAAGGTTGCCAGCAACGCCAGCAGGGGAGAGGCGTTGGCGGTGAACGGTTCGTTTCGAAAGAAGATGCCTTGGAAGCCGGTGACGAGATAGGAAGCGGGCATGAACTGACTGATGAGCTGCGCCCACTCCGGAAGCAGCGTGATGGGAAACGTCGCCCCGCTCAAGAAGAGCATGGGCATGTAGAACAACTGGATCAGGACTTGGCTACCCTGCATCGAATTCGCCACCGAAGCCAGAATCAGTCCAAGGGCCCGGAACGCCAGGACCCCGATCGAAATCAGGCTGAAAAACGCAAACGGCCTCCCGGGCACAGCCATGCCGTAGATGAAGTGAGCGAGGCCGAGGATGAGCAGGACAATCGGGATGTAAATGACCCAGCCGGAGACAAGCGAAGCCACCAGCAGCGGCGCCGGAGAAATCGGCGCGACTTTGAAGCGGCGCAGGATGTTCGTCTCCCGTTCCTGCACGGCGCGAATGCCGGCGCCAAACAGGCCGTTTCCCAGGATGCCCATCACCAGAACGAGCGAAACGACATAAGAAATGGCGCCGCCACGTTCGGCCTTCATCAGGCCGGCGAAGACAAAAAAGAAAATAAGTGGAAAAAGATAGTTGAAGAAAATGACAGCCTTGTCGCGAAAGGCCAGCTTCAGATCCACCTTAATGAGGGCCAAATAGCTTTTCATTTATGAAGCGGACAATGAAAAGTGCCACAGAGACTCTGCGGCGGAGAGAAAATATTCGGACGCAGATGAACGCAGACCGACGGAGATGCCTCTAAAAGCTCCTACAGGTTTGCGGCTACATGTCTTTCCACGTCATCCCCTTTCGTGTATTTCGTGTGTTTGGTGGGCACCTCTGTGGGCCGCTTAAAGAACAAGCCGTTCATACTCGAGGTTTGGATAGTGTCCGAAGTTCACCAGCAGCCCGAGTTTCATCTCGGTTGCATGGAGATAATT
>JAKEER010000244.1 GCA_022616615.1 Acidobacteriota bacterium | reverse complement strand
CGAGGATTGCCTTTCCGTTTCCAAGATGATCTCCATCGGAGTGACTGATGATGAGGAGAGCTATGTCTTCCCCGTGGACGATCTCCCTTACGGCCCGCACACAATGCTCTCCTATCCAGTGCCCGGCGTCGTAGACCATATAGTGTCCACCGGGAACTTTCGTCACCGTACACAGTCCGGGGCCTACGTCCACCACACGGATGTAAACGTCATCGGGGCCCGCATCGAGGGCAGCAACAGGCAGGGCGAGAACCAGCGCTAACACAAGGGGGAGTCTGTTCATGGGCGTCTCCTTCGGAAGAGGGCGACGATTTGAGGCCCGCTATATCATGATTCGCGGCGCCTTGTCTAGGATGGGTGGCGGCCCCGGCTCCTGACTGGTGACTGGGGTTGGCGAATCAGCTTCCCCGGAGAGCGTGGGGTCGCCACCCGTGTAGATTGTCCCGACACCCGACACACGCTGTCAACTTGGCCTAGTACAGGTCGAAAACCTGTACTAGTACAGGGTGGCTGTCCTAGTACAGGGTGAGTGCCAGTTTTAGGGACAGGATTGACGCCCGCAACGGCAATCTGCTTGGCTCTCGGCCTTCACTTGGCGGGGGCCTATGGCGACGGACGCAGAGCGTTTGCTGGCGGAGGTGCGGGAACTCGTGCGCCGTGAGGTTCACCCTGCCCGCCAGCAGCTCGGCGCGCTGGGCATCGACAATATCTTCCGCGAAGGCCGTCTCACGTCTATGGAGTGGATGGAGGCGTGGATTCTGATAGACCGGCTGCTGGGGGCCAATGCGCTGCTAATTGAACTGTTGGGGATTGACTGGTACGTTGGGGGACAGAAAGAAGCCCTGAGCAGTTCCCGCAAGGAGGTGAACCATGACGAGTTTCAAACCAATGACCGTCGCGCTGGTTCTAGGTCTAGTCGGCGCGCTTCTGTATGTCGTCGCTACCCGTGAACCACGCTTGCAGGCCCGCGTGCGCGTGGATGTTCGATCCGAGGGGACGCCTGTTGACTGGGAGCCGTGGAAGACGTGCCCGAATCTTGCTTTTACGGCCAGCGACGAAGCCGACTACACGCTGTGGGCGACTTGGGTTGACACGGGCTGGACTGCAATCTTGGATCGAAGCGATGGCACTGGCAGGTGGCTTGAAAAAAGCCCCGACTCAAGCAAGGTGCTGCGTGAAGCCTGCCGGACAGTCGAAGCGGATTTTCCCGCTTGGCTCTCCACTGAGCGCCAGCGACTTTCAACGGGCCGCGTTGGAGTAGACCGCTCTGCCGCCGTGAGTGCAAGTACGGCCCATCGGTACGATTTGAGGGAGTACAGACATGGCAGCGTTGTAGGGTTGGCGATGATAGACACGGAACTTGGTCGCGCTTGGGCGCTTACCGACATAGTTGATGAGAGAGGCAGGAAGGTCAGGATGCGCTTCGAGGAGGTCGGCGTTGCAGGTTTGTGGGAGACAGAAGATGAAATCTGGAGCGATGTGGAGAAGGCCAAGAGCGATGAGATGAGACGGTTCTATATGCGTCGCTGGGATGAGTTCAGAAAGGTGAGGGAACTGACCCGCCCAAAGCTGATTCAGGATGCTGAGGCGAAGGCGTCAAGGGAATCGTTGTCGGCTTGGTCTGCTTCGACTCCGTGAAGATCGGGCAGGGAATACAACAGAACGTCTAGGGCGGGGCAGGCGAGGGGCAGGGCAGAGGTTGACTTCCGCCCACGCCGAGCGCACCATAAGCGGCAACGAAACATCCAGGAGGTCGCCCCGTGAAGGTTGCGCGCCGAATCTGTGTAGTCGCTCTCTGCTTTGCAATCGCCGCCTACTGCCAAGGCAACAGCTTTGACAAAATCCGCTACAACGGCGGCACCATTGAGACCAAGGTCAAGCCGGACGATTGGGGCAACCGCCTGACCGTCACCTCTGACCTCATCAGGTTCGAGCTGAAGGACGGGCAGGTCTTGGAGATTGACCCGGCCTCAGTGAGCGGACTGAGCTACGGCCAGGAGGCGCACCGCCGCGTCGGGACAATGGTGGCGCTGGGCATACTACTTACACCTCTAGCCCTGTTTGGCCTATTCCACAAGACGCGGCTGCATTACATCGGAATCGAGTTCACCACGCCAGAAGGAAAGAAGTCGGCACTGCTCATCCAGGCACACAAAAATAACTACCGCGCCGTCCTGTTGGCGCTGCGAGGGGCGACGGGTGCGCCAGTTGCTGTGTCCGAGGAAGACCGCAAGTATGTGCCGGTCGGCGTTGAGGCCGTTGTCGCCAAGTCCGACGAAGCCCAGAGCAACAATGCCAAGGCTGGTGTCGTCCTAGTAACTTCAACGCCCGAATCCGCCGAGGTCTGGGTGGACGGGACTTTCATCGGCAACACGCCCGCCAAGCTCAACCTAGCTCGCGGCAAGCACAAGATCAAGGTTTCACTTGCAGGCCATAAGGACTGGGAACGGGAGATCGAAGTTTTCCCCGGCTCGGAGGTTTCGTTGAGTGCCCTCCTTGAGGCTGAGTGACCTTGCGACGTAGAACTGATAAGCGAATGGCCCCCGTCAGCCGGGGGAATGGTTTGTGAGTAGAGCACCTTGGACGGGAAGGCGATTCTGTGACTGATACAATCCTCGACTGGTCTGTGGTTGTCCTCCCAACCCTACTAGGGATTCTGGGGCTGTGGTTCTCATTGAAAGCACCTCCGGAATCTGCGCACCGCAAGTGGGAGTACTCACTGCTAGTCGTTGGGATAGTCATAAGTGGACTGACGTACTTGCAGCAAGCACGGGCACGTAGCACCCGTGAAGCTGAAATCCAAGAGCATAGAGAAGCGATACGAAGACTCCAACAGACCATCGAAGCAGCGGAAGCTAGGAGTGTTCTAGAGTTCGCGTTCATAAGAGAAAGGCTGGACAGCAAGGAGCTGGTAGCGTTGAGGACGACCCTCCGCGACTACGCACGGAATCAGCGGGCTAAGGCGGAACTCAGCAATAGACAATTGCGACAGCGTGCGACTTCTGTCGCTCGTAGGATGAGAGAATTTCAATTGCGATATGATTTTGAAGAAAGTGAGATTACCCGTAGATGGCTCCAGGAACTTAAGAAGTTAGAGATTCGCGAAGAAGCAGAGAGGCGTGTAGCAGAGAGGCATCCAGCAGATGAAAAGCCTCCCGACCGGGACTTACCCAAGCCGACCGACAACATTGAGGAACTCCGCACACGCAGCCAAGAACTCATGGCCGAGATTGAAGAGCTAGAGAAGGATGTGGGAAAAATACAAGCACGCATTGAAGCTCGCAATCAGCTCTACAGCAAGACCAATGAAGAACAAAAGGCGCTGACCGAGCGGTATGTTTCGGAGTTTAACAACTCCCTCCTTCCCGAGGCTGCTTATGTCCGAGAAGAAACCCTCAAAAGGTTACCTCCCCAGCCTGCGCCTAGGACGTTTGAAGAGAGAATGCAAGTACTGGCGTTTCAAGGAGTATTAGTAAGTCCGAGGGCAGTCGGGTCGGCTGCGGACTACTTGGAAAACCTCGCCAAGAAACTCTGAACCCCGAAAATCAAGTATTTTTGGAACCAACCAAGATCTGGCTTCCCACCCTTCCAAATCAATTCGTTTCAGGACCGAGTCCTTGAGGGATTTTGGAGGAGCTAGGAATTTCGACAGGACTTTTGGCAAGCCTAGAGAATGCTCGTCGGGCCGTCGTGGCTCCCACCCCTAGTTTCTCAGCGATCTCGCGCCAGGAAGCCTCCTGAGCCCTCAGGCGTGCGACTTCTGCAACGTCCACGACAACGGGCGGGCGGCCGATACGCTTCCCGCGCGCACGGGCATTCCGCATCCCCGCCCGAACCCGTTCGCGAATGCAGTCGCGTTCGAACTCGGAAAAGGCGCTGATCATCTGGTAGAGAAGCTTGCCAACCGTAGTGGTGAAGTCCAATCCTTCGGACAAACTGATCAGCTCCACCCCCATTTGTTGGAGCTCTTCCAGCAACCGTACGAGATGCGGCAAACTGCGTCCCAGCCTATCCAGCTTCCAGACCAGCACTGCCTTGAAGCGGCCCCGCCGAGCGTCAGCGAGAAGATCGTCAAGCGCGGGCCGAGAATCGGCGGCACCGCTGATTCCTGTGTCGTTGTATTCCCGCACAACCTCAAAAGCCCGGTGTTCCGCCAGCTCGCGCAGATCTCGGAGTTGCATTTCCGAGGACTGTTCGGAGGTCCTGACCCGAGCGTAGATGGCAACTCGGCGCATCACGTGTGGCCTCCGAAGTTGCACCGGAAGGGTCTTGCCGAATTGCTAGAACAGGTGCCGGAAATTTGAGTCCATTTCCGGCTATTTCTGGGTCTTTCTGTCCTGTGAGAGAAGCTCCGCAGATTGCAACTAAGTGATGGAAGTACAAGAAAAAGAGTGGCGCGCCCGGACGGACTCGAACCCCCGACCTTCTGGCTCGTAGCAACTCTCATGTTGCCTCAAAGTCGAGCGGCAAGTAGATTGTTCTCGGTGTGCCACGTGTCGCAACGAGATAACCCACATCCGTGCGGGTTCTTCAACGACCCGACGCGCGACTGCCGCTGCTCAAAGCCGCAGATCGAGCGCTACGTCTCGAAGATCTCCGGGCCGCTTCTCGACCGCAT
>JAKEER010000243.1 GCA_022616615.1 Acidobacteriota bacterium | reverse complement strand
CTAGCTAGCGCGAACGGTAGACGGCGCCGTGATGCGTTTGAAATCGGCCTTTCAGCCTGATCGCTCATTGCTCCACGTTTTCACACAGCCTGGACCCAAAGCGGCCATTCCACGGGTCCGGAGTGCTTGTTCTCTGACCACACGGCAATTTAAGGCGGTGGTTAATCCGTCGAATGGTCGACCTCAACCTCCAACGACGAAGTGTACGACCAAGTCAAACGAATCGTGAACGCTCCTCGTCGGTTTCCTCTCGCTCGATCCTGCGATCCAGGTACTCGATCTCGGCCTCGATCCACTGTGTTATCTCGCTCTCGAAGCCAGCCGCTAGCCAACGACGAAACTTCTCCCGCTTTCGCTTTAGGTAAGCACTTGTCGGGCCACTCCATCCTCCGGAGTGAAAGGTACAACTGATTCCATTTCGAACGCCGTCCAACTGTCCGTACCTGTATAACAATTCTCGAGTCAGTCGACCGCCTTGCTCGTCATCAAGCGTTCCGGGAACTGCATGAGCCATCAGCACTGCTCTGGGCTCGGGATCTTCTTCAATCCATTCGAGGATTTCCGGAACCGGCAGGTCAACTATTGCCCCTCGCGGATCCTGTTCATCGAATCCGGATAGGTCGCCCTTGAGCCACTGCAAAAGATCGCTGCCCCATTTTGGAAGCGTCTCTTCGAGATACGCCTTCACAATCGTCCACGCTCCCGTTGGGTCGGCTCGTACGAGCTCATTTGCCAGTGGCACGACGTCGGAGTCGTAGCTCAAGCGGTAAACTTTGCCCATTTCGGTAAGCAAAACATCCAGCAGGGGAAGTGCTCGACTCGCATCCCATTCGACCAGTTTCAAGCAGACATTCTTCCAGTAGTAGCCACGCATTACGTCCCGACGTCCCTCGCGCGGAACGAATCGTGATACCACCCCGAACACGAAGTCTGAATGGAACGGCGAGGAGTCGTTGAACGGGATCGAGTCCAGCAGCTCGACCAAGAGAAACAGCGATTCCTCAGCATCGTGCTCGTTCAGCTGACGGAGCAGACGTCCCGTTCTTTCTGGTGGAACTGTTTGGATCGCCTTCCCAAACCGCAACACTGCGAAAAGCACCGGGTCGATCCATCTCTTCTCCAGTGCATCCAGACATTGCACGAACAACCCATCATCGTAGTCGGAGCGAAGTGCGATGGTAGGACCCAGCCACGCTGTGCTCTCCGTGTTCAGAAAACCTCTGACCGTGGAAAGATAGAAGTCGGGATCGCTCGCCCGTAGTGCTAACAGGTAGCCGTGCAGACACACTTGGTGCTTTGTTTCCAGGGTCAGCCGGGTGAGAACCGGCAGAATGATTCGCTCTCCATCATTCTGTGCCAACTGCTCACCAAAATGCCACAGCGCGGGAGCGTTTTTCGCGGGCGCAAGTAGGTGCTGAATCTGACTCAACTTCTCAGGATGCCGCGCGATACGGCGAGCCAGAGCGTTAACAAGCATCTTGGCGCGATTCTTGGGTTTGTCGTGCCGCTCGCGAAAGTCCTCGTCCCATTCCATCCAGTCCACATCAACTACGTAGCGCCGAAACCGGCTCGCCAAGTCACGCCTTGTGTAGCGACGCTCAAAGCTTCGGAGCCTCTTTGCTATTTCGGGATGCTTGCCGTCATCCTCATACTCCCGCCAATGCCAGAAAAAGCCATTCAGCTTCTCCGGCGCCATCGCACTATCGTCGACAAGAACGCTAAGCACTTCAAACGCCAATTCGGTACATGGCGGTGTCTTGATCTGCTGCTCTACGGCCTCTAGCAAGGCTTCGCAAACCTCGGCCCGTAAGGAGGAAGGCCAGCTTCGGGTCTCATCGACCAGCGCCTGAAAGTAAATGAGTTTGGCTTGCCACCAATCGCCATATGTCGAGGGAATCCAGAGCTTGGCTCTCGCCTTTAGTCCTTGATACTCAGGCCCGACAATCCGAAAGCCCATGCCATGACCGTCGAGCGCGGCGCCCATCGCCTTGAGCCCAAGACGACGTTCCGCATCCCTGGGCGCGCGCAGAAGCTTCAGCATTGCCGGAAGCCGGGCTTCGGGCGTCGATTCCGTAGCGGCTGCTTCTGGACCGACGCGAAATAGCCCGATCAAAGTTCCTGTAGCGTTGTTGGAGTAGTGGGAGTTCTCGTTGACTCCCAATCGGGAGAGCACTTGGATCGCCCTAACCGTAAAGGGCGGCCACACCGCGATCTTCTCAAGCGCCCAGACGAGGTTCTGCCGATTGTGCTCGAAGTCCAAAAGCTCCTGATCCGTCCACTTGCCAATCGTAGCTTCCAGTAACCGCAATACCGCAGCCGGATTGGCTTCGGCCAGGATAGAAAGGAATTGAGAACCTTTCGCTGACGTTAGCGCTGCGTGGTGGAAAAAAATGCCATCTGGTCTAAGGATGTCGTCAATGACATGAGCCGTTGCCGCGTCCCCTGCAAACTGGAACATGTTCATGAACCAGGCGTGCAAGGACTCTGGCATAGCACTGAAGGTCTGCGTGAAGTCAAACCCGCGCCCATAGCGCTCCCAGAATTGCTTCCACAAATAGATGTGGAGGGCCTTCGGCACGAAGAAGAGCGTCCTGCTTCCCTGTAGCACCCTTCGCGCACGAAGCGTTTGCACGATCTCCTGGAACCGCGCCCAGCCAATCGTCTGGTCTACTTTGCGAATTTGTTCGGCGATGTACAGGGCTTCATAATCTACCGGGGCTTCATAGCCAAATCGGCTGAACAAGGCCAGATGGTGAGTGACACAGTCGACCTGCCTAGCGGCACTCTCGTCCCGGCTGCCGTAGCCGTGCAGGAATCTCGCCCAAATTGGTACCGTGGACGGTGGTTTCAGGAGGTCGCCTGGATTTGCCCGCAGGTTGTCTGCAACCGCCTGCGCGACTCGCGGAGAGCCTTCGCATATCGCGACCCATCGATCGAGCTCGCGTGATTCGCCGACTCGGTTGGCAAGTATCTTCTTTATGGTCTCGTCAGGGAGGCGTGGAGCGTGGAGTCGTTCAATTTCCTCGTCGTGGGTTTCGTCTCTTCCGTGATCCAGCGACACAATCTTCAGGCTGCCGCAACGTGGTTTTAAGTGCCTCCAAATATCTGCCAGCTCACACTCCGGGAGCTCGTCGATGACAAGTACGAGTGGTCTGTCATAACCGGCTTTCAACAATTGGCGGAAGAGTTTTGTCTGGCCGAAGTGTGAGCCATGCTGGATGTACAGCACGTAGGGCGCGATGTTCTCGTCCTTAACAGCTTCAAGGACAATGCGTGTCTTCCCGAGACCGGGCTCTCCGAGAACACGGATGTGTTTGATCTCGCTCTGCAGTCCTGCCCGAATTTGGGCGATCATTTCCTCTTGTTCCGGCGCTGCCTCGAAGGCATTTGCCATATGTACGTCACGCTGCCATTCCTCCAGAACCCAGGCTTCCTGAATTGGGTCGACTGCCAGCAGGGATGCTGCTCCAGGATAGCGCTCAGCAAATTCCGCAACCTGACTTGCACCGAGAACCTCGACCAAATCTTCGTATCCTCCGAATCCCAGTTCCGCCAGTACCACAGCAATCTGATGCCGCGAATCGTTACGCTGTTCCGGGGTCAGGTCATAGCCCGTGCAAATCAGCGTGTAGCGCCCACGACGGCGAATAAGGCGCTCTACCTCGGAGCACAGACCCCCTTCACTCTCTAGCAGTTCGCTACCAATCGCACTCGGCGTCCAGGGCTTGAACGTCGTTCCAGACTTGATCTGGAACCCTGTAAGTCCGGATTGAAAAATACAGTCTGTCGGAACTGAAGACCCGCGGGGCACGTTGACCTCCGCGTCAATGCCACCGTCCGCGGTCGTGAGTCGACTAGAGATCGTCAGTACAGCTGGGCTCAGCTTTGCGTAGCCGCACTCAGATCGAAGAATGGCGCGCACTAAGGCCACGGCGCGCTCGGAGGTTAGCGCAGTTACGGATGCGATTGGAACGTCCAAGAGATTGTTCATGCAGATGCGATTAAATAGGGTAACTGTTTAATTGTTGCAGGTCAGACATGGTCTAGCAGGTTGCTGAAAAACTCGATTTATGACGCGAGATAATGGGAACTTCTGGCAGTGGCATCGATCAGATCAGGAAACCTGAGCGGAGAGAGGCCCCTG
>JAKEER010000023.1 GCA_022616615.1 Acidobacteriota bacterium | reverse complement strand
CGTGGATCAGTTTCAATGGCGGACCGTTGGAACAACGCGACGGGTGGGGAGACGTTTCGATTCTTCACCGCGGAGCAGGTGGATCAAATCCTCCGCGACGGCGCCAGGCAGGGGCGTGCGGGCTCCCACGCAGCGATCGAGAGGATTCTCAAGCATGAGCATGGCCTGGAGCGTGCCGAGCTCTGGCAGCGCATCCGCGAACTCAAACATCCCACGCGACAATCGCGGGTTCGTCGCTCAGTGTGGAGCGCCGAAGATGACCAACTCCTTCGTATGGGGTACGAGGAGGGATGGGCAGGAAAGCAGAAGGCGGTACGCGAGCTTCTGAAGCGCCACCCGGACTGGCGCCCGCACATCGTTTGGAGACGAGCTGCGAAACTCGGTCTTACACACAGTAGTCCAAAGCGAAAACGAGAGCGTGCTGGGTGCACATGGTCGGAACATGACGACCGCATTCTGCTGAACCTCGCCGGCTACAAACAAGCCAAAGTCATCGCCAAAATTCTCCACCGCTCTGAGAGCGCGGTGCGCTACCGGCTCGCTGTGCTCGGTAAGAGCAGCCGGTTTCATAAAGAGGGTTATGCGCGGCGTGCGCTTGCCGAAGAGTTGCATCTCGGAATAAGGACCGTCCAAAGGCTGATCGTAGATGGGTTGCTGGAGGTTCGAGACCCACGGATCACGAACCGTTCGCTGCGCGAATTGAGTAAAGCCCTGCGGCGGCCGGATTTAACCACCGAGATCACGCCACGGATGGACGGCGCAGTCTCCGAACTGCCAGCAACTTCCGAAGGCCCTCAACCTGGGGACGTTCCCGTTTCACCCAGCTGCAGCCTTGGCCCGTTCCCCACTCGGGCCTCGCGGGCAAAGCGCTTCTGGATAGAAGCGGCCACAGCACTAGGTGTGAGCTTAGAAACCGTCGAGCAATACATTCTCAAGGGTGTGCTGAAATTGTGCGACCCACGCATCACTGAGAACTCGCTGCGCCGCTTCTGCCGGCGCAACGGTTCCCTGATCAATTCTGACTTTCTCAATCAAGAGACACGTTCCTGGCTCAAGGATGCAATGGATCTCGTACCGAATGCTGGAAAGACTGAGACAGGTCGCTTCCAAGCATCTCGCAAGCATGCACGAACAGTGAGGAAATGTGGATGTGGCCGTGCTATTCGCGGCAACGCGTTCTTTCGACACAGCAGAAGGTGTCCACAGGCGAGCTCAGAGCAGGAATTCCGCAACGATTAGACTGTCTTCGCTACTTCCACCTTTCTGCTGCTTGGGCCCACTGCTTGAAGGCGGGATACGAGCGCGGCCGTTTCTTTTTCCATTCACGCTCGCACTTCTCCCAGTATGCCCAAGTTCGCTGCGAGCGAGGGTCTCGCACAGAATAGAACATGAGCGCATCAAGCCACCCTTCGCGTTTTGCGGCTGCAAAGATGTGGTCGTGAATCCATTCAAGGACACGCAGCGGGAGAGCCTTGGGATCTGTACAACCCTGGGGAAGCAAGCCAGGGCAGCGCCGCTGAATGGTCCTCACCACCGCTGCGGGCAACCTCTTCTTCGAGTCAGCGACCGCGCGGACCCACAGCGAAAACGCTTCCCATTCGATGTATTCCCGCCACGCTTTCTCAAACCGAGGCGAGCTGACTCGCAACAGTTGCCGCTTCGCACGCGAACGGGCATTCGCCTGAGCACGTCGCTCAAGTGTTGTGGGTCGCCATTCCTTGTTGTTGTCATTCACCGCCACTACCGACCCCTTGCAAACAGGTTTTTTCCCAGTCATACCGGGCCGTCAATTAACACGGCCCTGTTAATTATCATGGCTATGTTAAGCGATGGCATCGAAAGGGGCACCGGGGTTCTTGCAACCATGCCGTCACTTTGTATGGAAAAATGACCCCATGGTATGCAATTCGCAATTGGGTGAGTTGCGCACGACCGTGAACCGCACTATGCCTAGACTACCGGCCCATTTAGGCGGGAAGTCTGTAAGCTTTGTGAATTCAGTTTGTTGCGGTGTTGTAACAAAACATAGGTACTTGTTGACATTTACCGAGGTAATGGTACAATGGCTCGGTGGCGAAGACCAAACCAAACCGCATCCTTAGACTAGCTGCCCAAGGGCATCTCATTCGCTCGAAGGAGGTGTCCTCTCTTGGCATCCCACGGAATTACCTGTCCAGGCTTGTGCGAAGAGGTCAGCTCAAGAGAGTAGGCCGCGGCCTGTATGCTTCGGACTCTTTCCCCATCACGGAGAACCTGTCGCTAATCGAGGCGACAGCAAGAGCCCCAAAGGGTGTGATCTGCCTCCTTTCCGCCCTTCGATTCCACAATCTTACTACGCAGATCCCGCACCAAGTGTGGATGGCAATTGACGTCAAGGCGTGGACTCCCCGGATTACTTACCCTCCGATCCGGTTTGTCCGCATGTCGGGAGTTGCACTCCAGTTTGGAGTGAAAGAATACCCTGTGCGCGGGGGAACTGTCCGGGCATTTTCTGTAGCCAAGACTGTGGCGGATTGCTTCAAGTTCCGTAACAAGGTCGGTACGGACGTAGCTCTCGAAGCACTCAGAGAATGTCGGCGCCTCAGAAAAGCTTCGATGGACGATCTCTGGGCAGCGGCAAAGGTTTGCCGGGTCGCAAACATCATGCGTCCCTATCTGGAGTCACTGCAAGTTGCGTGACGGGAAGCCCAAGAACGTTCCGGCATCAATTCGACAGAGGCTCCTGAACCTCGCCCGCGCACGCAACGACGATTTCGGGCTCATCCTCACCAAATACGGTCTTGAGCGAATCCTCTTCCGTCTCAGTAAATCAAACTATCGGCGGACATTTGTCTTGAAAGGCGCCTTGTTGTTCAGCATCTGGACGAAAGAGCGCTATCGCCCCACCCGAGATGCAGACTTCTTGGCGACGGGAGACAGTTCCCCCGAGCGTTTCGTTCAAATCTTCAAGGAAATTACCACGGTTGAGGTCGAGGACGATGGCATTCGCTTTGATCCAGCGACGGTCGAAGCCGAACGCATCAAAGAGGACGCGGACTACGAAGGAGTGCGAGTGACCTTCACCGCGTTTCTGGACAAGGCCGAGATTCCAATACAGATCGATATCGGTTTCGGCGACGTCGTGCGACCCGGCCCAATCGAGACTGAATATCCAGCGCTACTGGACCTTCCCGGCCCTCGTGTGCTCACCTACCCGCGCGAAAGCGTCGTTTCCGAGAAACTCGAAGCAATGGTCAAGTTGGGCATCGCCAACAGCCGCATGAAAGACTTTCACGATCTGCACAGCCTCTGTACAACCTTTGAATTCGATGGACAAGCGCTCGTTGAGGCCATCCGAGCGACCTTCGGACAACGCGGAACCGAGTTGCCGTTGGAAGGCACACCGCTGGCGTTCACGCCGGAATTCTTCGAGGACGAAAACAAGGTCAAGCAATGGAAAGCTTTTTGCAACAAGAACAAGACCTACATTCAGGACCTAGCGTTCAGGGACGTGATCGCTCGCCTGAGGTCGTTTCTGGTTCCCGTGATCATGTCCGCGCGGGGAGAGAGAACGCTGGATAGCACTTGGACGCCAACGAACGGGTGGCAACCTGATGTAGACCGGTAACCAGCGGCCTCACTTCTCGCTGCTCAGAGTAAGCCTCAAGTGCTCGAATT
>JAKEER010000242.1 GCA_022616615.1 Acidobacteriota bacterium | reverse complement strand
TGCGCTCAGGCAGATTTCTCTGATTTTCGTCCTCAACCGCGCGGAGCTGCTGACACCTGCGCCCTTTGCTCCAGTGCCCTTTCGATCTCCCGTGCCCATGGCACGTCCTCTCCCCTCTGGGCGCGGGCTTCGCGAATCAGGCGCAGATTGCGAACCGTGGTCTCCGGTTCCCACACTTCCCGCACCGAGGCCAGCGTGTCTACCGCTGCCGAGAAAGCCCTATACTCTTCCTTCGCCAGGACAGCCAACTCCAGCAGGGTCGCGTGGTCCCAGTAGTCTGGCTTGCCAGCGGCGATGCGCCGCTCGACGGCATAAGTGACGACAGGCAGAAGCCGCAGCCGGGCCGGGTCGGGTGGCTCTTTCAACTCCATCAGTGTGACGGCGTTCACACCCGGATAGGCGTCCCGCCAATCCGCCTCGAAGCCACGGCCGTAAGCTTCAATAGCCTTTTCAAGCATCCCTCTGGCCAGCAATCCTTCGCCAGTTTTCAGCGCGGCCTCCCACCGGTCTTTGTAGACTCGCCCCAGAATCCCGCAAGTCTCGCTGCTCGGTCCCCGGCGTTCCAGCAGGGTCTTCAACACGTTCTCAGCTTCGTCGCCCCCACCGGCGCGGTTCAGCGCGAGCGCCAGCTGCTCTTGAACCATCACCGTTTCGGCCAAGGGACGCGCCATCTTCCCGGCTAGGTCAATCATTTCCGCCCAGCCTTTCACGGCCCGGTAGGAGAGGAACAGGTCAATCACCACGCCAGACTCCAATTCACCGACGGGTTCGAAGGATTTCTCCAGCTCTCGCACAGCCTCAATGCCGAGCTTGCGGGCCGCCGCTAGCTTCTGTCTGTTCTCCATGGAATAGCGAACGCGTTCGCGGAAAATGTCGGTCTTGGTGTGATCGATTTCCGGGTAACCTTCCACCAACTGGTAAATGGGACTATCGGTCAGCGTGCCATCCTTGAGGATACGACGGGTTTCTTCCAGGCGCTCGCGCAAAACCCGTCGGGCAGCCACCACATTGTCTGGACCGCCTTCCGGTGTCAGACGGTAGGGAATGGCGCGAAGCGACGCGACGTCGAAAGGCAGCCTGCCTCTCTCGGAAAACAGCAACACGGTGCTCCAGGGGCGTGTAGCATGGCGAATGCCGAGCTCGTAAAAAACATTGGCATTCGCGGTGGTCAGGTCGGCCACGGCAAACTGGCAAAGGATGAGGCGCTCAAACATGGGTTTGTGAATCACGCCTCCAGCGATTTCCTCATCCGCACGCAACGGCTCCAGCCCGGCCTCTGCAACCGCCGGAGCGATGAGATCGTGGTAAACGGCGTCAAAGTCCACCAGAGCGCCAGCCAAGTCGGGTTTCTTTCCAAAAGGCATCAAGACGAAACAGAGCGGGCGATTCATGGTTTTCTCCAGGGCAGGAGCTCATGCAGGCGAGATACTCAGAGAATCTATGCTGACAGTATCGCATCGTTTGCTGGGAGGGAGAATCAGTTTGTGCTGTCGCAACGTTTGAGGGTGTCAGCGTCAAGTCACACGAGTTCGAAGCGAAAGAATCGGTGAGTACGAAAGGTCGGCGGAGACCACAAAGATGAAAGCGAAGCCTCAACGGGCAAGGCCAGCTAGGGCGCTCGCGAGTGCGCCTGCCTAACCGCACCCAGCATAAACCGTTGCTCTAGCGGTGACGTGTTGCTTTACTGCTGGCAGGTTTTCTTGTTCCACGGCCGTTTCCAACCTGTTCAGGAACTCAGGGATGGCCGCAATCACGCGGTTCCAGTTGGGAATCAGCGGCGCTCCCAGTGGATCTTCGAGGAAGCTCTTTCTGGCGAGATCAATTCCTCTGGAAAAGGCAGCCACCGCGATTTCTTCGAGATGCCTATCAAACTTCAAACCGTTAATAAGCGCGTCGGCGTGATAGCGTTTCAGCGTGTCTTCTGCAGTTCTCACATATCGCACTAACAACGAGTTGAAGACTCCGTTGTCCAGCACAATTCCTTCTGCAGCTAGAGTGCGGAATAAGATCTTGACGATTTCGATGGTCATCTTTAGGAGTCCGCTTTCTGGATCGTCTGGCGACAGCGGTTGGTGTTTGTGCTCGTAGTTATCACAAATGTCCACTTGGCAGATCCGCTTGATGGCGCAGTTCCGATAGATCTCTGCAAGCATCCCAATCTCGAGGCCCCAGTCCGGCGGAATGCGGTTGGCCCGGGCCAGGTCCACCTTCATGGCAAATTCTCCGGCCAGTGGGTAGCGAAAGCTGTCCAAATAGACCAGCAGCGGAATGTGGCCCAGAATGCTCGTCAGCGAGCGAATTAGCGGCGACACCAACAGACGCGTCACTCTTCCGTGCATCCGGTCTGTCAGACGTGCATAGAATCCCTTGCAGAACTCAAAGTCGATACTGGGATTGGCGATGGGATAGCAAAGGCGCGCTAGCATTTCGCGGCTGTAGTTTAGGATGTCGCAGTCATGTACCGCAATAATGTCGCTCTGCTGGCTTGCCAGGACGTAACCATACGCCATCCAGCACCCACGGCCCTTGCCCGCCGGCCCAATGCGGAGGTCGTTCTCCTCCAGCGTGCGATACAAGGCCGCCAGGCGAGGACCATCGTTCCAGATCACCCTCACGTTCTGCGGAAGCACAGAGAGGTATTCCTTCGCCTTATGGAACTGGGTGCAACCAGCACGATCCAGGCTGAGCACGATCTGGTTAAGAAACTTCACCTGCGCCAGCTCTCGGATAATGTTGTGGATGGCCTCCGATTCAAATTCTGAGTAAAGCGCCGGCAGAACAAGGGCGATGGGCCGCTGCCGGCCAAACGCCTCCAACTCCCTCGCTATTTTGTGGCCGTTGCTGGATCCCAACCGGTGCAACGTGGCCACCACTCCCGTCTGGTAGAAATCAGACATGGGGCCAGCCTCCTTTCGCGGGTTTACAACGTTCGCGCGATGTGTGTGCCGTTCTTATTCGTCTTGCAAAGCTGCACTCAGGCGGGAGGGATGAACCATCACACCCCTCTTGGTGTCGATGAAACCACGCTCTCTGAAACGGTTCATGAAATAGGTGATTCGAGACCGGGTAGTGCCGACCATGGAAGCCAGCGTATCGTGGGAAATTTTGGGAATGACAACAGGCTCGGGGTGCTCGCCGCCAAACTGCGTAAGCTTGAGCAGCACGCGCGCCAGCCGTTTTTCACTGTGATCGAAGATTTGAGCACAGAGGTCTTTCTGAAGTTCGATGTTCCGGTTGGACAAATGAGCCAGGACGGCTTCAAAGAGCTCTGGTTGTTCACGAAGCGCTTTAACCCAGTTGTCTCTATCAATGCGAATCAGCTCGGAAGGCTCCAGTGTGGTAGCTGTCCCGAGTCGTCGTCTTTGGCAGCTCAAACACCCTAGCCCGAAAAGATCTTTGGCGCCAAGCACTGAGAGTGTTGCCTCCTTACCGCCCGCAGAAACGACTGACAGCTTCACTCGGCCTTCCTGAATGTGAAAAAGGGCATCGGCCGGGTCGCCTTGGGAGAAAATCACTTCATTCTTACCAAAATTTAGGACATTCTTTTTGCAAACGAGCTTCGAGATGGCGCTCTGAAGCCGCGCCTCCGCGGCAGCCTGAACGGCATCCTTTTCGAAGGTTGGCTTCATCTCATCCTCCTTCTTACTCTTTAATTCTTTAATCTGGGGAGAATCTGGGACGAAACGGGCGAGCACCCAGCTCAGGAACGTCTGGGCAATCGTTCCTCACGTTGCAAAGCAGTGCCCAAAACTCGGGATAGATTCTAAGTCACACCAGCCGAACGTTATTCGCGGTGAGGATTGTCTGAGTCGGAGAAGAATCGCGGAAACTTTTTCGCAGCTGAGAAATTTTTCCCTGGCAGGCGGGTGCAGTTAAAGTGGCGGGCAAGCTCTGCAGCCCTCCCTCACGGTCGGGCTACTGGCAGCGCCGGTGCCAGTCGGTAGCCCGCGCGTCAGCAAGGGCTCCGGTCGCTGCGGGCTGCCCGCCACTTTTAGTTGCACCCCTGGCAGGCGCTTCGAACTTCGAATTCCCAGAGGCCGGAATCCATTTCAGTGGATTGTGCAATATTGAACAGAAATCTTTGAAGGAAACAGACGAACCTCTTTTTGATCGCTGGCTTCTGGAGATTGAAATTCCAACCGACTACTTGGGAGCTTCTCATGCCGCGTTGCGGCGCCACGACCCATGAAAATATTCCCCCTTAAAAAGACTTAAAGAGGGGGGCGGCGCGAAGCGCCAGGGGGTTGTCTATTTGCCATTCCCAACCTATCAAGACAACCCCCTGAAGGCTCCGCGACCGCCGTCGCTTCGCCTTCTTTCCCCCTTTTCTAAGGGGGATTTTCATCGGAGGTATTGAATGGGAATCATTACCGAAGAGCCAAGGCCACGAATCGGTCATTCGATTATCAGTAGCGCGGAGCTGGTGAGACCCCAATCCCGTCCGGAAGCCATCAGTACGATCGCGTCGGGACGCCAATCTGTCGCCCTGCAAAAGCGCTGCCTCGTTTACCGAAGTGTGAAAGCGGGATACAAAGTGGTGAATGTCATCCCGTTGCGCAGCATCGAGTCCTTCTGTATTCGAACGCATCAGATCCGTTCGATTCTTGCCTTAGCTTTGGTTCTGCTCCTTATCTCGGTGGCAACCGGTTTCTGGTGGTATGCGGCGCCCTTAGCGAAAACGGCGTTTCTGCAGAACTACGAAATGAGCACGAACCCTGCAGAGCTTCGCCTCACAGCCGCCTTTCTGGCCGCCTCAATGGTCCTTCTCTTCATCTACCTCCTGTATCGGAAAACCGAGCTCGTGATCTATACGCTGTCCGGGAAGAATTCCATTCAGCTTCCGCTCTCGCGGCGGATTGCCGGTTCGGCCGAAGCCTTCGTGGCAGAGGTTGAGGCGCACATCGAAAATCCATCCAGCAGAGCTGAAGACCGCAACTGATCGAGCATCGGTTTGTGAATCCCGCCGCCCAGCGATCTCCTCGTCAGGCCGTCATTCCCGTGAAAGCGGGAGTCTAGCGGCCCAAGACTGGATTCCCGCTTGCGCGGAAATCTGGACTTGGCTCTTTCTGCTCCTGATAGGCACGTTCTTGAGCATTAGCAGCAGACCTCCACATCCCCGCCCTCGATCCGAGTCGGGTAACAACTGACACGGGCTGCAGCGTTCAGGGTCATCTCCCCGGTTCTCACATCGTACTTCCAGCCATGCCATGGGCACGTCACCATATGACCTTCCAGTTCGCCTTGCCCCAACGGGCCGCCGCGATGGATGCAGGTATCGTCGACGGCGTAGAAGGTTCCTTCAACGTTGAAAACTGCAATCTTCTTGTCACCCAGGTCCACGGTCTTGCCCTGCCCGGGCGGAATATCTGAAGTCTTGGCGGCGGAGACAAACTCAGCCATGCGAAGCCCTCCTTGAAATTAGTGGTGATCGACCCTGGGATAGATGGTGCGCAGACGAAACTCGTCGAGAAACTCCGCCAGGCGGCTCACCACCGCTTCCACCACCCGTTTCCCTTTCTCGGAGCTCGCCTTGGTTGGATCGCCAACCGTGCCGGTTTTGGAGTACCGGCTAAACCATTCCTGATAAGTCACCGGGGACGGTTGCTGGAGGTCCCACCAGATAAAATTCGACTTCTCAAAATGGATATCCTTTTCCGCTTTATGCATTTGCACCAGATCGGGCCGCAGCTGAAGCATGACTGAGGTCTCTAGCTCGCAGCCATGCGCCATGCCGCCGGGGAACTCTGATTCCCGAATCCCCTGCAAGACATTGTGAGGAATTAGCGACCACCAGGAGACCAATGCGCAAATGGCTTCCGTGTGGTTGGTGATGGTGCGGGCCGCAATGTCCATGAAGGGGACGTTACTTCCGTGGCCGTTGACGATCAGGATTTTCCGAAACCCGTGATGAGACAAGCTCTTGCCGATGCCAACGACATAGTTGATAAACGGATGGGTGTCGATAGCGATGGTGCCAGGGAAGTCCAGGTGATGCTCATTGAACGCATAAGAGACGGTGGGCATCAGCAGGGCATGAGCCGTTCGCTCCACGGCCATGCGCGACATCTCGGTGGCCGTGCATGCGTCGGTGATCAATGGCAGATGCGGCCCATGCTGCTCAATCGTGCCGACGGGTATCACTGTCACCGGCTGCTCGAGAACCACTTCGCGAACTTCTGGCCAGGTTAGCTCTTCGTAACGAAACTTGCGGCTTGGACTTTTCATAGAAGGAAAGATGTGGACGCCGATTACGCAGATGAACGCCGATCAAAACCGGGAACATTGTCAATGATGGCGGGTGCGTTCTCAGGGCCCCGTCAAAGTCGTCGCTTTGAGCCAACCACCGGTGTGAGCCGGTGGGCGAAGCTTCCACTCCGATCTTCCCGCTGCCGTAGCCAGCGCGCCACAGATTACGCAAAATCGCCGGTGAAGCTGGCAATTTTGACGCAATCTGAAGTTGTGCAAAATGGCAGGCGACACAATATCTTGAAGGAGTGCCATTTTGCACAACTAAGTGGCGCGCTGGCTACGGCAGCGGGAGTGGGGACTGGGCAGCTCCTCCAACCGCTGGCTTACACCAGCGGTTTGGCTAAAGGCTCTGATTCTGACTTTGACGGAACCCTGGGTGCGTTCTGCGGTTTGAAAAGCACCCTTGAGCTTCACACAGGAGTGTCTCATACCACCGCCGCAGCGCTACGGCAGATGAAAAAAATCATCTAGCTCAGACCGTGCTTTCAGTGGTCTGCGGCTTTTCCTCCCAGATCGGCCCAAAACCGCAGACCTCCCTGACAGTAGGTCTGCGCTACCCGGCCCTTTGGAACACTCAGGAACTGGGCACAGGAGGTCGAATGAGTCGCAGCATCTCCGACTGTCTAATGCTGGGACTTCTTATGCTGCTTCCGGCTTCGCTTCAATTCCACTCCAACCGCGGTGAGTCTGGAACTAAAGGGGCTCAGCTTGCGGATTCTCAGCCTCAGTTTCTGAACCGGATACTTGTCGAAGATCGAGTCGCAGATCTGCTGGCCCACTTCTTCTAGCAAGCTAAAAGAGTTCTTAGAGCAGTGCGCTTCAATGCAGTGGAAGATAGCTGCATAGTCGACGGTATCCTTTAAGTCGCCCGACCGTCCAGCAGCCTTGAGGTCCGCCTCCAGTGTCAGGTCCAGGCCGCAGAGTTGCGGCTGGCTCCGCTCCTCCTCGGTCGTCCCGACGCGGATTTCCAAGCGAATGCCTTCGAGCAAGATCTTGTCCATGGCAGGGCGGGAAAAATCTCCGCTGAATCTGCGAAGTGAAAGGGGATTGCGCTTACTTGGGTATCGGCTGGCCAGGCGACCCTGGGCCAATCAGCGGCTGCCGCTTGCGGATGGGATAGTCCTTTCTCAATGGATGCCCCTGAAACTCTTCGTACATGAGAATCCGCTTCAGGTTTGGATGCCCGCGGAACTTCACGCCGAACATGTCCCAGACCTCGCGCTCATACCAGTCGGCGCCAGCCCACAACGACGCGATGGAATCCACCTCCGGATTCTTCGCTCCCAGCGGCGTCTTAATCCGGATGCGATGCTTCGTCGAGAGTGAAAAAAAATGATAAACCACTTCAAACCGGTGCTTGTTTCCCAGGCTGAGGCAATCGACGGCCGTTAGGTCCATCAGGTAGTTGTAATCCAGTTCGGAGTCATTCTTTAGGAAGGTGGCGACTGGAACGATGGCTTCAGAGTGGATGATCGCGGTGTCATCACCCCGAAACGAATGCGTCTCCAGAAGGTTCGCGGCAAACTTCTCCCGCAACCGTGTCAGTGTCAGACTGTCTTCGGCCATGGATCAAAATTCCTGTCGTGAATGCTGGATTCTTTCCTGCAGTTTCATCAAGCCGTCCAGAACGGTTTCGGGCCGGGGCGGGCAGCCTGGAATGTAAATGTCGACCGGGATGATCGTGTCGATGCCCTGCACTGTGGCGTAGTTGTCGTAAAAGCCGCCGGTGCAAGTGCACACGCCGAAAGCGACCACCCACTTGGGTTCGCACATCTGGTCATAAATCGTTTTCAGAACCGGCGCCATCTTGTGGTTGATAGTTCCGACGACAAACAGCACATCGGCCTGGCGCGGTGAGAAGCGCGGGAACCCGGCGCCAAACCGGTCAATGTCGTAGTGAGACGCAGCGGTGGCCATGTATTCCATGCCGCAACAGGCGGTCACGAAAGGATACTGGAACAGGGAATACTTTCGCGCCCATCCGATGGCCTTTTCGAGCTGCGAGGTGAAGAATCCTTGCGAAAACATGGAGAGTCCTTCGGGTGTTTACCAAGCCTGCAGCCAAGGACGGCCGAGGGGCTGTGAAAGAATTCGGAATTTGTGGAAAGCGCCGCGTGAGGGCACGCGGCCTCCAATGATTCGCAAGGAGTTGCAAACACTCTTTGGAGGCCGGGTCCCCCGACCCGGCGATTTTTTCACAGCTCCAGGCTCAAAGTCCTCTTTCTCAGGCGCGGAATAGTACCACGGCTCCTAAGTGTTGGCAAACGCCGGGTGGCACGTGCAGCGATTCCGCATCCGCGGTGGCGAACGCGGGAAGGTCACCGAAAGGCTTGGGTTTAGCTGGGGAGTGGTGCGGAAGAGGATTTCGATCGGGGTTTGCCAACGAGCCACCTGCAATCCCGATGAAAAGGGGGCTCACGGGCTTCGGCAAGGACACGACTGCCGAGACCCTGAATGACGCGATGTGGCTTCGTGAGCAGAGAAGCGCGCCGCAAATAGTGTAAACTGCAATTGCCTACCCTTACCGGGATCGGGCCGATAGTTTTTGCTTTCGGATTCGGCAAGGCGCCAGAACCTCCAGTCAAGCTTTTTGTTGATTCTTCTTTTTTCTCAATCTTCCTGATTTCTGTGCGGTATACCTCGTGCATTAAAAAGGAACTGGCACGGTTCAGGAAGCGTCTCTAACTGGCGAGGAATTTGGGAGTCTGCTGGGTGCGCTTGCTCCTCGCCAAGACCCGGCCGGTTTCGAGCGCCGCCTAGTATTATTTTGTTAAGTTTCTCTGGGTGGCGCATACATCGTGGTTTTTGCGATGTATGCGAACCGAACTCTACGCAGACATGGCAAACTGCGCCATGTGTGCGCCACCCGAAGCATCGGCAGAAGACTTAACAAAGTAATACTAGCTGCTTGATGAACTACCCTGAGGATGTGGGGCTAATCTTATGGATGATTCAGAGATGATCGAGTCTTTTTTGCGCGGCCGAGTCACCGTCACAGTTGGCGACATCACACAACAACGTGTGGACGCGATTGTAAATGCGGCCAACTCCACGTTGCTGGGTGGAGGAGGAGTTGACGGCGCGATTCACCGGGCTGGCGGCTCGCAGATCCTTGAAGAATGTAGGGAGATTCGTCGCAGCCGATTTCCTGAAGGTTTACCTACAGGGGAGGCTGTAATTACCAGTGGCGGTAATCTACCAGCGCCGTACGTGATCCATACGGTTGGTCCAATAAGAGGAGCAGAGGGCGGGCGGGATGTGGAGTTGTTAGCTGCATGCTATTGGAATTCGCTCGCCCTGGCAGTACAGCACAACCTCAGCAGTGTAGCTTTCCCATCAATTTCGACCGGGGCGTACCGGTATCCGCGAGAGGAAGCAGCAGCCGTATCATCAAAAGCCATTGAAGACTTTCTGACAGCAGACAATACTCTGAAACAGGTGCGTCTGGTCTTTTACCAGATGGGTGATGCGAGGTTGTTTTCGGAGAACCATAAGTTTAGGAACGGCGCGTAAGGCAGTCGATGCACCCGAGCCGGCGACATCCTTCGCGGAGTAATCAACCCCATCGCGAGCGCCAAGCGAACAATGGAGCTCGCAGGCCCGCACGCCCGGGTACAGTCACACGTGGCTGATCCACAGATCTATGTGGCGCTGGACTCCGGGGACGATCCATCAGCTGACTACATCCCTGAAACTGCGAAAGACCACTTTCGCATCGTTCGATGTGAGGAGAAGAAGGGTAACCGCATCGTCGGGGTCGTAAATATAGCAGTCTATGGAAAAGTGAACCAAAATGTGACGTACGTCGAAACCAAAGTGGAACCCGTTTCGGGCAACTGGGTCAAGGTGACCCCGGCAACCCCGATGCCACCTGGGGAGTACGCACTGGTTGAACTTCTTGGGAAGCAAGGCATCAACACGTTCGTGTGGGACTTCTGGGTGAATGCCTCCGCTCCCGAAAACGCGAATGCTCGGAAGGAAGACTTCGGTCAGGGACGATAAACCGCCAATGCTCCAGAAGCGCAAGAATCCCGCCAAACCTTAGGGTCTGCGCAAGATTAAGTTGGCAGTCTTGTACTTTAACTTGATGGTAACAGAATTCTGGGAGCCTTCACTCGTCCTCGTCGTCGTTCTCGTCCTCGGCTTTGCATGGCCGAGAAGCAACTGTGGGTTGACATTCAATGCTGAAGGCCGAGTACGAGGAAGCCGACGAGGACGAGTCCAAAATTCCAAGTTATTTTTGCGCAGGCCCTTAGTACTGCGTTTCATAAATATCTGGAGATTGGACATTTTGAAAGCCCGAAGCGCCAGCGAGGGACTCGACGATACCGGTCGCTTGCGCTCCGGGCTTTCAAGCGCCCGTCTCACGGTACCAAACTCACGCTTCGTGCAATTCTACGTCCTTTGCCGGGTGAAGCGCCGTTCTGACCATCTGTTGAATGCAAACGCACGTCTATCAACAAACTCGCAAGCGTTCAGACGCACGAGAACGTCCAATCTCCAAATAAATATGGTGACGCATCTTTCAAGGCTCGAAAAGAAAGCCTGGAGAGACCTGATCTTGCCTGGCGGCTCCGCCGCCCGATGTGCGGAAAGGCTGTGCCTCTCCGCAGTGGCCGTTTTAGTGGATCGGGGCTGTGCCCCGCAAAGCGGGGCGCAGCCTCGATGAAATGAGAGTTCAGCGGAAAGTCGGAGACTTTCCGCACATCAGGCCGCAGAGCCGCAGTCAGAATGGTTCTCGCGCTCACTGGGTTGCGCCGATCAGCCGATCGGCAGAAGGTACGTCACCATAATTGCGGAATTCAGTGCTTAGCCTCAGAAGGTCTTTCCAAGACAGGGAACTGTATGAAGATCACCGCAGAGCCGGCAGGCTGCGCCATCTACCGAAAGTGTTTCAAAAAGCGATCAACCACCGAACGTGACTGGCTAG
>JAKEER010000241.1 GCA_022616615.1 Acidobacteriota bacterium | reverse complement strand
TGGAAATTTCGATCGTTCTGCCGATAGGAAGCGAGGAAGGCGCCTATCAGGTGTCACTCAAGGCAGGAAATGAGTCGCTGTGGGCGGAACGCGCACAGGCCCACCTCGCCGAACAGAAGATCATACTGCGAGTGAAGTTGAACCTAGAGCAGTTCCCACCGGGGGCCTATGCGTTCGAGGTGCAATCTGCGAGTGGTTTCTACCTCAGACAACCGATTGCTCTGCAGAACCCAGGAGCTGAGCAAGAAGGAAAGAAGCAATGAGACGCGGCCGGCTCCTTGGAGCGGCAGTCTTGGTATTTGGGATTTTCTGTGCTCCCGTCCTGACAGTAGCGCAGGAGGTGTCAAAGCCTGCGCCTGCGAGCAAGGACCCACACAGCGTCCTGGCTGAAGCAGAACGCCTAGCGTGGCTGTTCAACTGGCCCGCGGCAGGTCCTCTTTACGAAGAGGCGGAGAAGCTATTTACCGAGTCGGGCGATGCCAAGAATGCCCTACACGCGAAGATTGGAAGGCTGCGCTCTGAAGCGGAGACGATGCCATTCGTTGACCTGTCGGAGTATCTGGCCACCGCACTCGAAGACCCGCTGGTCTTGAATGATCCCAAACTCAAACTCTGGATTCTGGGCGGCAAGGGCTACATCGACTTGGAAATCGACATCACGGCCGCCCAAAGGGTGTGGGAGGAAGCCCTCTCTTTGTCACAGAAACTAGGGGACAAGGCTTGGGAGGCCCGAGCCACGGGCGAGTTGGGAATCATTGCTTTCCTAGCCGGCGATGGCACCAAAGCTCAAAGCTTGCTTGCGAAAGCCGTTTTCTCAGCCATGGCAGCCGGTGATGCCGCCGCGCAGGTCAGATTCCTTTCGCTCATCGGGCAGGGGCTGGCCGTCTTGAACCGGAGAGACGAAGCGCTGGAATTCTTCAACAGGGCATTGAAACTCGCAGAAGCCACGAAGGATACCCCCTTCCCGTTCATGGCTTACGAAGGGAAGGCAGACCTATTGGCTGCAATGGATCGCCGGCCTGAGGCAATTGCGCTGCTCAACGCAGCCCTGGCGGAGGCCAGGGCACAAGAGAAGCAGGGCCACGAAATACAACTGCTCATCATACTTGGCAGCATCTACGCCGGCGCCGGAGATCACGAGAAAGGGCTGGAGTACCTGGAGGCGGCCGGAACTCTGGGGCAGAAGCTCAAGTATTACCGAATTCTGGCCCAAGCAATGTTCGAGCTTGCCAAGATTTATCTCAAACGCGGAGACCTCACGAAAGCTGAGGAACGGCTTGCCGTGGGGCTGGACGCAAGTCGAAGAGTGGGCGACAAATACTTCTTGCCACGGGATCTCTCCGCGCTGGCGGAGTTGAAGGCCAAACGTGGACAGATTGAGGAGGCCGAAGCCCTCTACGAAGAAGCCACGGATGTCGTGGAGGGGCTGCTTGTCAACATACCGGCCCATATGCAAAGGGTTTTCTGGTCGGCGCGATGAGCGAGATCTACTTGGGGCACTTCCGGTTGGCAGTGCAGAGGAAGGACGCTCAAAGCGCATTCCGGATTTTGGATCGCGTGCGGGGCCGGGCAGCGACCGATTTCCTGCGGACCGTTCATCACGACACGTCGAAACCCGCGCCACCTCTAGGTCCGCTGGAGAAAGAAATTGTCGGGCTTCAAATCCGCTTGATGCGAGCGAAAACCGTTGCTGAAAGAAGAGACTTACTCGATCAGTTGTACACGACAGAAGCCAAGCTTGCTCCGGTCATTGGGGAGCGAAACAGCCTGACCAGGCGCGTGCTTGAAGAGCCGGTGGGGCTCGACAAGATGCAGGCGAGCCTGCGACCCGACGAGCTCATCCTCGAGTATGTTCTGGACGAACCAAACTCATTCTGCCTCGCCATTACGCAGCAAGGCGTGAACCTGATCACCTTGGCGTCGAGTCGAAAGCGCATCGAGGATTTGGTCCGTGCGTTTCTAACGGAAATCACAGCAAAGAAATCCGGGATGAAAGAGGCGCAGGAACTCTATTCCCTCCTTCTCGAGCCCATCCCGGGGCACACGGAAAAACTGCGACTGGTCGTGGTCCGCGACGGCGAATTGCACCTGTTGCCCTTCGATTCGCTGCGAGACACCAAGGGACGATTCGTTCTCTTCTCTCACATCGTGACCTACTCTCCCTCGGCAGGCGCACTTCATTTTCTGAGGACCGGTCGGCCTGCGATTCAGCCCAAATTGGCATTCTTGGCCGTCGGTGACGTTCCATATGACCAGTTAGGCGTTTCTCCTGTGCGCGGCGATGGGACTCCGTCAAACTCACAGAAGGGGAAAACGCGCGGCCTCTATGATCTGGAAGGGGCGAAGTTTGCCCGCTTACCCGGAACTCGGCAAGAGGTAGTCAACATTAGCCGCATTTTCGGCAAGGGAAGCACGGTGCTGCTGGATCGCCAGGCGACCGAGGCCGCGTTCAAGGGCCAGCCGTTATCGGAGTTCGCGATCTTGCATTTGGCCGCTCACGGGGTCGCCGATGCGAAGTTCCCTGATAGGGCGGCCCTCGTATTTGGCCCGGATCCGGAATCGCATGAGGATGGCTTGTTACAGGCTCGAGAAATCAGCACGCTGGCCCTGAACGCCGACCTCACAACTTTGTCGGCCTGCGACACAGGCGTCGGCAAGCTCCAAGGACAGGCGGGCATCGCCAACCTAGTACGCTCCTTCCTCCTGGCTGGATCGAGAACCGTCGTTGCCAGCTTGTGGAGCGCAGATGACACGTATACTGCTGCCCTTATGAAACAGTTCTACTTGAATCTGAAGAAGGGACAGGATAAGGGTTCAGCTTTGCGCAACGCCAAGATTGTCTTGCTGAAAAAGTTCGGTGACCAGGCTTTGCCTTTCTACTGGGCAGGCTTCACGATGACCGGAGAAAGTGCCAGTCGTTTGTCCCTACCCAAATGAACCTCACTCGCCAAGATCGAGAAGCCATATTCAAGAAGGTATGCCACCTTGTCGAGACTCGGCACTTCAACACCAAGCTCAACGGTGTGGATTGGCACTCCGTCGTTGAGGTCCGAGCCGGCCGGATTCTGCAGATCGAAGAGGCAGAAGAATTCGAGAAGGAGATCCACGAACTCGTCTCGCAACTGAAGACCAGCCACACAGGATTTTTTCATCGTAGCGCCCGCAGAATCCCGGCGCGCTTTGCCATCAACGCTACCTTCCAGCGTTGCCAGGCAAGCGACGGCGAGCGGTGGATGTTCCTCGACGTCCACGAAGGTGGCCCGGCTCATGCGGCCGGCATCGAGCCTGGAGACCTGCTCATGGCACTCAATGGTGAAGAAATCAGGCCTCCAGTCGCACCCATGTTTCGCATGGGCGAACCAATCAAGATTGCGGTCCAAAGACGAGACGGGACTGAGCTCCCAAGCACCCTAGCCGTTCCCAGCCCGAAATCGAAAGAACGGCCGATGGCTGTGCCCCGCGCAATCTCCTACTCGAAACTTTCGGATAGCATTGGCTTGGTCAAAGCCACTATGTTTCCCGGAGCGGTCGGGATTGACGTTGCGCGAGACATTACGAATGCGATGACGGAACTCCGCGACTGCACCCGCCTCATCGTTGATTTGCGCGGGAATACGGGAGGAGGAATCGGGGGGCTTCGTTTGATGAGCTACCTGACGCCGGGCAGACTGCCGGTCGGATACAGCCTGACCAAGCGCCGCGCCGAGAATGGCTACAACAAGGAAAAGCTCCCGTGCTTCGAAAGAATACCTTCCCGCAAGAGTGCGCTCCCTTGGCTCGTCCTTCGCTACGCTTTCGTTGATAAGTCCATCGTGGTTGTCACTGAGGGCCTGGGACCGCAGAAATTCCACGGTCGAATCGTAGTGCTCGTGAATCAGCACACCACCAGCGCCGGCGAAATGATCGCTGCATTCGTCAAGGAAAACAATCTCGCCACAATAGTGGGAACCACGACCGCCGGCCGCCTCCTCAGCGGCAGCGTCTTCAAGGTCGGCCACGGCTATATTCTCGGCCTTCCCGTCGCCGCCTACCTGACTTGGCAAGGAAGTCTGTTGGAGGGAAAGGGAGTTTACCCGCATGTGAGTGCCGAACTGGACTGGGAAGCCTTGAAACACAGTCGCGATACCCAGATTGAAAAAGCACTTGAGCTAATTCGGAACGCCTGAAGGAACAGACCGGCTAATCTCTGTGAGCCTGCCAAGCATTTCGCTGGTGGTAGCGTCTGCGCCTTGCGCTCAAGTTGAACGTGTGCGGCAGGAAAGCAAGACGACTCTTACTTCGCATAAATATCATCTCTGTCGAGGCGAGCACGGTGCTCACGCATATTGGGCAGTGGCGGCATCTGATCTGGCGTGAACGCCTCAGGAATAGAGAGGCCGATGTTAGACAAGCCGTACGCCACAGTGACAAAGGGCAGCTCGTTTTTTGGTACCCGCTTGCCATCAGGGAAAGCTAGGTCGTCTGGTTGTTCGAGAGGAGCTAATTGAAGCGGTTGGCGTCGGCCGGGGTGGACGGTAACTGTTTCGATCAGCTTGGAGACGAGGCTACCCCCGCCAATCACGAAAACTCTGTGCCCGTGCCAGGCTTTACGCTCAGCATCGCTGTTCGCTATCTTTTCGTAGGTTTTGATCCAGGCCTTCCGGTAAGCCTCGTAGATTTCCTCTTGCACGGAGCTCAGGGCACGACACGCTCTTGCGTCCGATCGAAGAATGCTCTCTTCCAGTCCGCGAAGTGCCAGACAGTCTCCTCCTAAGTTCTGAGATTCCGCGATTACTCGGTCCACAGCGTCCATTCCTACAGGCTCGGAAACCGCTCCGAAAAACGCGAGGCTTGGAGGTATTTTGGGAAAATGGCGGGAAATCCGGAAAAGGCTCGCGTGGGTCGTGCCGGCGCCAATATCCACTTTGGCGTACGGACCATCGGAGATTGCTGGCGATTGAAACGGCCACCACATTGCTGCTTCGGCCTCGGACCGAAGCCAATCGTGAATCTCATATTCCGGAATCGTCGTCTCAGCCAAGACACGATGCTTTTCGAGAAGTCGCTTAGCCTTTTCGATGAGAAGAGGTGACTTGAGCTGTCCTTCGCTCCGATGGAGCGACCAAGATCGTCGGGCAATAGCCAAAAAGGACGACTTGAGCCTCGAATCATTGTAAAAGGCCATCGGAACGCCCATCGTCATTCCTACGCTTATTCCTTCAGTGTGGCTTCCCAGATAGTCAGCGACCGCGCGGTGTCCTTCTGAAATCAAGAACCACAATGTGAGAACCGCGAGGTCGAGTGAATCGAATCCGTTTGGGAGGGAATTCCACGGCCCGAAATAGAATCTCGGATTGTCTGCGACTTCGGCTGCAACGCGCATTTTTACGCTTTCGTAGATGTCGCATTGTTCGGCGGAGCTTTTGTCGTCACCAAAGACGAACTCCGCCGCTGTTACACATACCCTCGATGGAATACGAAACGACCCATCGCGAACCACGAGGAAAGCCGTCTCCCCGCCGGGCGCCCCGTAGTCGCGAAACACGATCTTTGAGGTGCTAGTCCCATAGTCAATCCCCAGATGGATGCGGCGCTTAGGCGACATTTGAACTCGCTCCTGTAACATCCAGGAATCCTACGGCGATTTCCTCATGCTCGATTGCGCCCCATGTTTGGTTGCCACTGGTGGCCAAGAATTGCGCTTTCTCCTGCTCCGCCTTGGTCAACTGGGCCTTTGTCATCCTGACGGCGAACTCGTTCGCTCCGCTCACTTCGAACCTCGTAAGCCGCTCACGTATCCGCTTCACTCGAAAATCAAGAATGGCAAGACGGGAAACAGATTGCTGTTCGAGTCTGGCCTGCTCCAGTTTTGCTTCGCGCCTTTCCCAATCGCGTTTTAGGTCATTGAGCGCCTCAACTAGGCGATCCTTAACTCCGTGAACACCGGTCACCTTGGGCGGGTTTCTCAGGTCGGTTCCGTTCTCCAACATCTCGATCAGCAGAGCTGTACACTCATCGGACTCAGCCCACACTCTGTTTCCGTTCCATTCGGTAAATAAGGCGACAAGCTTGGTCAAGGACCGTTGAGTACGGACGTGCATCAGCGACACAAGGAATCCGTAGTGCCCCGCTGACAGACGCTTTGTGGCGAGGGATAAGGCAAAGGCAGAATTCCTAAGACTCTGTTCCTTGGTGACCTCGACGACGGCGAAACGAGTTAAAGGATGTTGAAGGTGAATCACCTCCGCACGTGGGTGCCGATAACCGGCTTCGCGCGACAGAGTCAGGTCGAGCGGCCCCGTGCTGATCCTCCTGCCGAATATGGCTGCGTCGTGACCGAGTTCGACGGCGCTGTTCTCAAGGGCAAAGCCGAGACTCGTACCCAAATTGACAGATACAACCTCCTTAACGACGCGGGATGGAAGTTGCGTCCCCGGATACCGGTTAGCTAGGAAAGAATTCAAGAACAAGATGAGCTCGTGCTCGGATGGAAGTTGACGTTCCCCAATAATGGCACCGATCTCGTCTATGAGCGCCTGGTCCGCCGCGAGCAATCCATCCACACGCGTGAGCATCCTCTTGGCATCCACCACCCGCCGCCCCAGCGCATCACCCTGTTCCTCGACAACCCTGTCCAGCTCTTCTGGCGCAAGATCACCTTGCAGTGCCCGACCAGCGAGTCGCTCGATTTCCTCGCCAATGATGGGGTCTGGTTCTCCGATAGATTCTTTGAAGATCTCTATTTTCGTCAGCAGGCGCTGGAGGACTCGTTCCTCTATAGAGTCTTCCACGACAAAATTGAGGATGACGAGACGTTTTGCTTGCTGTCCGATCCTGTCGATTCTGCCGATCCGTTGTTCGACGACCATCGGGTTCCAAGGTAGGTCATAGTTGAAAAGCACCGATGCCGCTTGAAGATCTATGCCCTCGCCGCCTACTTCCGAGGTCAGCAAGACAGGGATGTCGCTTCGCTCCAAAAAATCGTCAATCGCTCGTTCACGATCATCAACTGGAACATCGCCATGAATCTTGCGATTCGCTATTCCGCGGGCCGTGAGAGCTCGGGCGAGGTAATCGAGTGTTCGACGGAAGAAGGAGAAGACGACGATTTTGCGCCGGGGCAGTCTGTTCTTTTCATCGTCGTCCCAAATTGCACTGGAGGCTTGGAGCAGCTCCTCCAGCTTGGAGTCATATTCAGGCACATGGTAGGCAGATTCGACGATTTCCTCCAATGCCTGGCGTGCTGGTCCAGTCCAAGCGGTCAACTCTTCCGCTTCCTGCCATGCGCTGCTTTCTTCCTCCGAAATTGGTTGGATAACTTGCTCAGTTTCTTTCAACTTGTCTGAAAAATACTCGAGTGCGGCAGGAATGCAGCTCGCTGTCATGCGATACGCCATCATGAGGCTCATTTGGAAGCCCCACGAATCTGCTGTTCCGGGCCACTTCCTCCGGCAAATGGCTTCGACGCTATCGTATATAGTCTTCTCTTGTTCGGTGAGGTGGACCCGCTGCCAATGTGGTTCGCGTTTCGGACGGTTAGGCAACGCCTCGACCTTGCGAGTTCGGGAAATGATGTGACTCGTGGGGCTTAGCCTTGAAATGTCTGCCTGGAGTTCCAAGCACTCTCGGCGATCCGACGATGCACTACTCAGGCGTTCCATAATGGACGACAGAAACTTCCTACCCGCACGTTCCGGCGAGTACCTTCGAATGAAGGATTCGACTGCTTGTGCTGCGGCTCTGTAGTCGGGAGGATGCGCAGATAGAGCCTTTTGCGCCGCCAAAATGAGGCGGTTGCCTTCGATCTGCTCGTGAAACAAGGGCCATTCGCTAAACTCGTCGGGCGAGAGCAGCTTGAGGAGGTTCCATAGGTCCTCTAGCTTGTTCTGTACCGGCGTGGCTGTCAGGAAAACTGCTGCATTCGCAGATCGTGTCAGAACTGCACCAACTTTGTGCTGGAGTGTTTCAGGGTTCCGCAAGCGATGCGCCTCATCTACGATCAGCACGTCGATTGGAAGCAGCGCCTCTTCCAGCGCGGTTCGGATTTCTTCTGATCGCGTACTTTCAAATGATGTAATCCAACGGAACTCTTCCAACTCACGGCCCTTCGCTATTCGGTTTGCTTCTTCCATGAGGTCCGCGCCCTTCACTACCTTGAATTGCTCGCCGAATCGCTGCCGCAATTCCTTCTCCCACTTGGACTTCAAGCGTGCTGGTACAAGAACAAGCACTCGCTCAATCGCCTGGTGAGCGTCCAGTTCCCGGAGAATGTAAGCCGCTTCGATTGTCTTCCCCAGGCCAACGTCATCGGCGATCAACACGGATTTGCCAGGGTTGTCGAGAAATTTCAAGAGCGGCTTGAACTGGTAGGGGTAAAACTGAGTCCGTGCCGTTGCAAACGAATGCGCGATGCGTGCAGGAGGACTCTTCAATCGTTCGTACGTGAGCGTGAAGACGAAGTGCGTTTTCCCAGAGAGACTGCCTTGCTCAAATGATTCCCACGGACTTCGGACGACAGTTACGGTGTCAAGCGTCTCCTCGGGGACAGCGCGCAACTGCGCCCCGAATTGCACGAGGTAGTTCCAGCTTTCTACCTGACCGTCCCATCGAAGTTCACGAACGATGCCCACCAGTTCCGGCTGGTTAACTCTTTGAACGTAGTCTCCAGCTTTGAACTTGGGCGAACGAGTGGACATGGAATCCAAACTCATCATAGGGAGTTCCAGAAAAACTCGCGCTTGAGGATAGCATGCGCGGCGGCCGCCGGAATATCGTGTTGGCAAACGATTCGCGAAGGTTGAGTTAGCAGCTGCCCTTTCAAAGGTTGCGGAGGGCCATGCGCTGAGCCAACGCCAAGAGGTGTTGCCGACGCCGCTCGGTCATTCGCGCCAACGCGCGACAAAACTGCGCCAGCACTCGCGAATCTTTGCGTGTGCTGCCCCAAAGGTCTTCACCGGTCCGGGACCGTGGCAGGTGGGGCGCTTTTGGCGGCGCGTCCCCATCGTAGAAAAGCTGATAAGTCGGAACCTCCAACGCGCGCGCATACTTCTCCAACGTCTCCACGGACGGCACTGTGTGGCCGTTTTCGACTCGGGATGTATAGCAGCGGAGCAGGCCAGAGCGATGCTCAATCTCGCCCTGGCTGAGCTTCTTCGCCTCACGGATCGCGCGGATTCGTTCTCCCACCAGCATCGCCGCAAGATTACACTCGCCCAACCTGCCGTTTCAACGTCCTCTTTAGGCCACCCCGAGAATCCATCCCTCAATTTCAGCGGTCTTCCGGTCATGCGGCTCCAACTGGGGACAGAAGACTTTTGCAAGAGTGCCATCGGCGTTCGACCGTCGCAGCCATTCAGCCGTCGAATAGGCATCGTGCTGATCAGACGTGCGCTCACCTTGTGGGATCGTTTTGTTCCACAGCGAAGGATAGACCTCCGCAATGACCGAACCATTGGGCGGCACGTCCCATCCGTCGAAGGGCCAAAAATGAACGTTGCGGCCCAAATGCTGCCGCAAGTAGCGAAGCCAAGGAAGTCCTGCATGCGTGGCTTTGGCGACGGATCCCTGCACATCAAAATGGAAAACCGATTTTGCGGCACGCGCGCGAACCTCTGTTATCCTTCGCCATCGAGGATCGCCACCGCGGGCAGCAGCGTTTCCGCAACTACCCTCGCGAACGAAATCGACGTACGTGTGGTCATCGTCCGTCGGCCAATGGCATTGAAAATCATCGAGGAATCGTGGCCAGTCGAGTGGAAGACCATGCTGTTTGAAGTATTGCAGCGGGAATGAGAAGCCGTGGTCAATACCGACCAGGGCTGGCGCTCCCTGTGAGATCGTCACCACGAGCCATTCAGCGATTCCCCGACGCGTCCAGTATTTGCGTGCGCTCGGCGGCGGCTGCACCTC
>JAKEER010000240.1 GCA_022616615.1 Acidobacteriota bacterium | reverse complement strand
TTTTTGGAGTGGCGAAGCCCACCCTGGGAGCGCGGGCGTCCCGCCAGGCGTCCCGCCCGCAATTGTGGCCGCAGGCCATCGGAGCGGCCTCCGGCCGCTCCCAGGCGGGCGGGACGCCCGCGCACCCAGGGTGGCTGCGTCAAACCCACGCAGCGTGTCGAGTCAGTGCGTTCCGCCAGCGAAACGCTTGTTGGGTTACGGCTCTACACAGACTGCGCTCACAACAACCGAAAAGCCGTGCGAAAGACCGGAAAAAGCGTCCAATCTCCAGTTGGCCTGTAAGGGCCACGCAATGTAGCCTAGGGCAAGGGAGTGAGTGACAGTGGTCACTCGCGACCGACCCCTGGATCCGGGAGGCCAATGAGCCGCCCCGCAAGCCAGACCTGCACGGTCCACCACGCTTTGCCATCGCGGGAGAGAGGGGAACGGGGAGTGGGGGTTGAAGCGAGTCCCCCCAAACGATCGGGCGCCACCCCCTGTGTCCAGCAGCCCGACTTGTCAGTAAAGATCAGGGGTGAAGAGGCGTCGCCAGAAGAACAGAACCTTGGCGTTTTGCACGCGGGAGGTTTCGATGGGGATTACCTACATTGACGGAATCGTCAAAGGCCGCGCACGAAAGGAACGAAAGGTACGGTTCCTGGTGGACAGTGGCGCCAGCTACAGCCTCCTCCCTGAGAGCGACTGGAAAGCACTGAAGTTGAAACCTAGCCGTCGACAAGCTTTTTCGATGGCTGACGGAACGGTGATTGAAAGAGATATTTCCGAGTGCGTTGTCAGACTGCCGCAGGGTGAAGGGCATACGCCCGTGATCCTGGGGGAGACCGGCGACGAAGCACTGCTTGGTGTCGTGACGCTCGAGATTCTCGGCCTGGTCTTGCACCCATTCAACCGTACGCTCCAGCCGATGCGGCTGATGTTGGCGTGACTCATGAACCCTTACGAAGGTAAGACACTCTCGTGGTCTCTGGATGGCGTAACCATCGAACTGGCTTTGCACCGTGAGCCTTGCAACGAGATCGGCTCGACAACGCTAGAAGAGCTGGAGCAGTTTGCCGAAGCTCTCGAGGGCGAAGACGGCAGAGCCAGGACCTTGATTGTATACAGCCGGCTGTCCTCAGGCTTCAGTGCCGGTGCCGATTTGCGAGAACTTTACCGCGGCTTGTTGTCTCCGGATGGGCCTACCCGCGAGGAAGGTGTACGCGGCTTCCTGCTTCGTATCCACCAGGTTTACAACGCGATCGATGCTTCGCCTTTAGTTACAGTGGCAGCGGTTCACGGCGTGGTCTTTGGCGGAGGCTTCGAGCTGGCATTGACCTGCGATATGATCGTCTCTGACCGCACCGCCCGCTTTTGCTTTCCTGAGCTGCGCCTGGGCTTGATTCCGGGCTTTGGTGGCATCCCGCGGCTGAAGAGAGATCTTGGGAACGCCGTGGTGCGCGACCTCCTCTTGACCGGCCGCAGCATCAGTGCGACCAAGGCTGCCTCCATCGGCCTGGTGAGCCAGCTTGTGGGACCTGGTGAGGCCCTCCGCGTTGCGCGAGGAGTAGCCGCGCAAGTCGCGAAAGTGGACGTGGAAGCAACCCGGGCAGCCAAGCGGTTCATCAAGCCCGTCCCTTATGCAGAGCTACAGGAAGAGATCCGGATTTTCTGCGAGCTCTCGGAGAAGCCAGCCGTGGAAGCCGCGTTGCGAAAGTTTGTTGAAGACACTGGACCGCAACCCTATTTGCCGTGAGAGGACGCAGCACGGTTGCGCAACGGAGAAGCGATAAGACGGAGAACGGAAAGATGAGAGAACGTCGATGGGAGCTGCAATATTAGTCCGAGCAGTGGTTGGAGGACACGACCTTTGCTTGTCCTCTCCCCTCGCCCCGCTCGGAGAGAGGGGATCGGGGGTGAGGGGCGCTGATTAGGCCTCCCACAGTGTCCGGCTACTTCTGCACCTATTAGTAAGAAGAGACTCGCTTGCCGTTTCGCCGCGTCTTTCCGTCGCGGTCTCTCAGTCCCCTGATGCCGAAAGGTGGAATACATGCCCACATTGGACCAGACTCTCGGACAGCTCATCGAACTGGCTTCCGAACACTTTAAGGTGGCGGCCTCCGATTTGAATCCTGACGACGACTTCTTTAAGAAGCTGAAGATCAATAGTCTACAGGCCCTGGACCTGCTGACCAAGCTTGAGAGTCACTTCAACGTAGAACTCCCCGACTACGAGTTGCAAGGAGTGACTGACTTTCGAACCCTCGCCGAACGGATCCAATCGCGACTGTGACCAAGCACCAGGCTCCCGATCTTTCTTCGTACTCTTCCCTGGGCGAAGCGCTCCGCGTTGCACTCGATAGGTGGGAGGCACATCTGTGCCTGATCGAAGCCGACCGCGATCGCGAAAATGCCCGTCTCAGCTATGCCGATTTCAAGCGTGCTGCTTTGCCCATTGCTCGAGAGCTCCAGTCCTCCGGCTTTGCCGCCAATAACCGTGCCGCCATTATCATGTCAAACCAGTCGAAATGGCTGATCGCGGCGTATGCGATCTTTCATTCGGGCGGCGTCCTGGTTCCCATCGACTTCAAACTGACCGCAGCAGAACACCTGCAGCTGTTGGCGCATGCCGGCGTCAAGCTGCTGGTTGTTGAGTACCCGCTGTGGCGCGCTCTCACTCAGAGCCCAGGATTTTCGAGCTTCTCCGTCGGGCACGCGCTTGTCACCGAAGCGCCTAAGAATGCGAACCTGCACGGCGCACGGCGCTGGGAGGAATGCAACGACGCCGCAGAGCCCCGCTTTGTCCAGCGCCGGCGCGACGATCTCGCCTGCATTGTTTACTCTTCGGGAACGGGCGGTCGCCCGAAAGGTTGCATGCTCACCCACAACAACTATCTGGAGCAATGCCAGTCGCTGATGGCGTGGTACCCCTTCTGGCCCGGCGTGCGCTATCTGAGCATTTTGCCGACGAACCATGCAATCGATTTCATGGTCGGGTTTATTGGGCCGTTCGTTTGCGGCGCGACCGTGGTGCATCTACGGACGTTGCGACCTGAATACCTGAAGGACGCGTTTCCTCGATTCAAGATCACGTATGCGGGTGTCGTGCCTATGGTTTTGAAGGCCATTGAAGCCGGTCTGAAAACTCGCTTCAGCGAGCTGCCGCCCTTTCGCGGCTGGTTCCTCGACCGCCTCATTTCCGCCAACCGCTGGTTGACCCGTCGTGAGCCGCGCCCCGCCTTGAGCCGCCGGCTGTTTCCGCAGATCCACCAGGCATTCGGAGGCGAACTGCTCACCTTAATTACCGGCGGGGCCTTCGCGGAGCCAGCGATGCTGCAATTCTTTTACGACCTGGGGATTCCTGTGGCCAACGGTTACGGCTTGACTGAAGCCGGAACCGCCGTGACGGTCAACGATCTGAGACCATTTCGTGCTGAGACAGTGGGAAAGCCGTTGCCCGGCGTCGAATTGCGGATTCTCGATGCGAACACTGATGGTATCGGTCAGGTGGCGGTTCGCAGCCCGACCGTTATGCGAGGTTACCTCAACGATCTAGAACAGACCGCCGAAGTCCTGGTGAACGGCTGGCTTCTTACCGGCGACTTGGGCCGAGTGGACCCCAGCGGGCACCTGCACCTTTTCGGGCGCCTAAGAAACATGATTGTCACTGAGGGCGGCAAAAACATTTATCCGGAAGACATCGAGGCGGCGTTTGCGGGCTTGCTGGTGAAAGAGTACTGCGTGTTTGCTGTCAACTATGTGTGGAAGCAACGCTCGCTGAGAGGTGAACGACTGATGATTGTGCTTCGGCTCGATCCCGGTGGCGAGATGACGGACGGGCTCATGGAAGACTTGCGGGCGCGTAATCGCTCGCTGGCAGACTTCAAGAGGCTGAGCGGATATGTGCTGTGGGAGCAGGATTTCCCCAGAACGGCTTCGATGAAGATTAAGCGCAACGTCCTGGCTGGGCAGATTGCAGCGCAGCTGGCGCGGGAAACTGCGCTTCGGGAACTGTAAAAGCACAGATCTGAAGAAGGCGAGACGGCGAACCGGAGATTCGGAGAAACGGCGAGAACAAGCTTTCTTTCTCCGTGTCGCCGATTCGCCGTCTCCCCGTTTCCGGAGCTTCGTGCAAACCGTCAGTCCAACACAATCGTCGATGGGGAGAAGGCACCTCGCCATCATCAACCCCTCAGCGGGTGGCGGCCGTTGTGGCCAGCTCGCTGCGGCAACGCTTGAGCGGTTGCGCAGCCAAGGCGTGGCCGTCGAGACCCTAGAAACACGCCAGCCGGGTGATGCCATACGTCTTGCGCGCGAGGGCTATGGTCGAGGGTTTCGTCGTTTCCTGGCCGCCGGTGGTGACGGCACCAGCTATGAGGTTGTCAACGGCTTGTTTTCGCGCGACAGCGCGCCTGAGCGTGTGTGCTTAGGGTTTGTGCCTCTGGGCACGGGCAACTCTTTCCTGCGGGACTTTACGATGTCGGGAGTGGAGCATGCCATCGGCGCCATCATTGCCGGTCGCTCCCGGCCCTGCGACGTGATTCGCCTGACGCATCGGGACGGCATCCTTCACTACATCAACTTGATGAGCGTTGGGTTCACCGCAGAGGCAGGCGAGCTGACCAACCGTCGATTCAAGCCCTTGGGAGAAGCCGGCTATCTAGCAGCGACGTTGCTCTGTTGGTTGCGGCTGCATTTCCCCATATTTCCTCTCCGGCTGGACGGCGTGGCTGAACTGGACCAGCGCCCCTGCACCTACCTCACATTTTCGAACAGCCGGTTCACGGGCGGCAAGTTGATGATTGCCCCGTTCGCCGATACAGCCGACGGATTCATTGAAGTTACGCGCGTGGGTCCAATTGGCCGTTGGGATTTCGCCCGTACCTTTCCGAAGATCTTCACAGGCGCCCATATGCGGCATCCTCTTATCTCGCACATCGCGGCTAAGCGGGTTGACTTTCAGTTGCCTTCAGCGGTTGACGTGATGATTGACGGTGAGATCATCCGCTGCCAGCCGCAGAGACTTGAAGTGCTGCCGTCGGCCTTGGACGTGATCGTTTGATGCGTGAAACGTGAGACGTGATGCGAGATCGATCACGGTCACGATATGACCGCTATCACGCTTCACGCATCGCGTTTCACTCTTCACTCTTCACCTTCTGGGCTGATCTCTATGAAGGAATTCTGTCTTACCATGCGCAGCGTTTTCCTCTGGATCGTAAGTGCAGTGCACTTTTTCACGGTCTGCACGTTTCTGGTCTTTCTTGGAATCTTCTTCGACCCGCGCCGGAATGATTGGCCACAGCGCTGGTTTTTTCGCAACATCCTGCGTGTGGCAGGTGTGGGCTTTGCAGTGAAGTACGCCCCCGGCTTCGACCGCAACCGCACCAGCATCTTCATCTGCAATCATGTGAACTTGTTTGATGCCTTCGTCATTTACTCTGCAATTCCACAGTTTGTGAGAGGACTGGAGCTGGACAGTCATTTCAAGATTCCGGCTTATGGATGGATGATGAAGCGCTTTGGCAACATTCCGGTCAGCCGCGGTGGCGGGCCTTCACAGTTCAAGAAAACGCTGGAGCAGGTCCGGTCCCATCTTGAAAACGGCGTCAGCGTCATCATCTTTGCAGAAGGCACGCGCACGCTGGACGGGCGCGTCGGTCCCTTTCAGAAGGGTGGATTCGCGATGGCGCATCAGATCGGGGCGCCCATCGTTCCGATGAGCATCTGCGGCTCCTACCAATTCAACCGGAAGGGAAGCTGGATGCTGCGGCCTTCCAAGATCACCGTGCACCTGCATGAAACGATTGAAACGAAAGATATCCCCAAGACTGGCGTCAATGCGCTCATGGAGCGAGTGCATCAGATTGTCTCGGCGCCCGTCGATGGGTCGCTGCATTAAACCTGAATTTCGAAGTTGAGGACCTGCTATTCGTCAGTCAGCAAACACCGTGGGACGGATTTTCCAGCCTGCCGGTGGGAGGCTCTCCAGCCCCGCCAGACCGAAAGTCTGCCCACTTTTGTCCCCCATACGAAGGGGGCCTTTGAAAAAATCGAAATTCTACGAAAAAGTCGGCTCCTCTCTCCCAATGTGCCCCAAAAATCTGCCCCATAAACCGAAAAACTTGAGTAGAAGCGGCCTCCGGCCGCTCCGAGGCGGGCGGGACGCCTGGCGGGACGCCCGCGCTCCCAGGGTGGGCTTCGCCACTCCAAAGAATGTCCAATCTCCAGGTCTCCTGATAATCACGAATTGCCAACAGCCCGTCAGGTCCAGGCATTGGCCAGCACAGCCTTGATGGAGATTGGGATTTTCCAGTCGATCCGCTGTTTGAGCACAT
>JAKEER010000239.1 GCA_022616615.1 Acidobacteriota bacterium | reverse complement strand
CGGAACAAGGTTTGGCGAACTTGGTTTGCACGCTGGCGGAATAGCTGGTCGATGAGGTTGTTGAAAGTGTGGGAGCTGGGTTCGAGATAAGAGTCGGAGGTGCTCGCAGAAGGGGTGGCTTCGCGAGCGTCTTCAAGCTGGAGCTCTCCAGAATTCACAGCGGAGACGCGGCCCAGGAGTTCAAAAGAAGGTTCGAGCCTCGGGTCGTCGCTTGGGATCATGCGGCCAACATAGAGTCCGCGGAGTTGGATTCCGGCAGCAGCGATTTCTTGGCAAGGGGCGGGGAGGCTGCGGCGATTTGCAGAACCAATGGCAATGCCAAGGAAGGTTCTTGGTTGGCTAAGAAAAATAGCCGCACGTCGAGCTCGTAGCGCGGTAAGAGCACAAACCATGGCGGTACTGACGGGTCAGAAGGAAGGGCTTCTTGGAGAATGTTGTTAACGCCGAGAACGGTGATAGGTCTGTGGGCGACAATCGGACGTTTCAAAGCGTGGAAGTGGTCGATGAGCGCTTCGCGGAGGAGCGCTGCCACTAAGCTGAGATTCTCACGTACGCGAAACTGTTGAGGCTCTCCCAGGACAGGCGCGTTCTCGGAGCATGTCCCAGATTTAGTTGAAAGCGGCGGCTCTCGATGGTCCGCACTTTACGCCACCTGCTGCTGTGGAGTCGAGTGCGGATTCAGCTTCGCAGCCAGCTCCTTCAGTTGGCGATAGCCTTTCACCTTGCGAAATTTCTTTTCGGCTTCCCGCAGACCGGCGGCAGTCCAGCGGGCGATGTGGTCGCCGCCCTGCCAGCGTTTGACGTTGCGGCAGACATGCCGCACCGTGGAAAGCGACGACTCGATGATATTGGTGCTGGCCAGGCTGCAGCGCAGCAGCGGACTGACCCCCAGCCGGTGCAGGGTGAGGGTTTCCTCCAGGCCTTCTTCCAGACTGCGCGCGGCGCTGGGGTTGATGCGCTCCACTTGCCGGAAGATTTTCAGCAGCGCCGCTTTCGCGTCTTCGTAGCGGGTCATGGCGTAGGCGTTGCGCAACTGGCGGTCGTAGTCGGCGCGACAGGCCTGCGGTAAGTGATCTTTCACGTTGCACCGCTTGTGGATGCGGCAGCGCTGCACCTCGGCCCGCGTGCCGAAGACCTTGTCTACCCCGGCGCGCAGCGCCTTCGAGCCATCCAACACGAACTGTAGGTCAAGGGTCCGGCTAGTGTTCATCGGTTGAATTGGTCTCCTGGTTGGAGGGAGTTGTGCCGAGGAGTGCGGCGCACAAAACAGAGAGTTGGGAACTTTCGTTGGTAGCCTGGAGCCTGGCGCGGAGTCTACTGCGACGCTGCGTGAGTGCTCGGTTGGGGTCGCTGAGGTATTCGTCGCTGGACACGATAGCGTGTGCGCGCGCTGAGAGCTCATGGGCAAGTCGCGCGATAGTTAGGTGGTCTTCGTTGGAGGGGTTGAATCGGGGCAAGAGGCGGTAGGGCAAGGCGTGGACATGCCTTTCTCCAAATGCACCTCTTGGATTGAATGGCGTAATCGCGTCGGTGAGAGCCTGACTGTTAAGCATGCCGACGCAAAACCAGGCCTCATCGGGGTTCGAGAAAATCTTCCAATACAGTGTCTGGTCGACAACCAGGTCCTGCGCTTCGGCAAGTGGTAGGCAGGCGGCGCAGATGTACTTGCCCCCTGCGCCGGCCAGAAGGAGGTGACCGTCGGTTCCGAAGACCTGTTTTGTCAATTTCCCGCGTTCGTCAATGCGTTCCTGGAGGGATTTTCCCTGGCCAATCGCTTGGAGTCTTTGGTTGATTGCGCGAAACCGGCGCGCGGTTTGTGTGAAGCCGGTGCCGCGAATAGTGGCCTCATCCAAGATTGTCCAAGCACCAGCCGGGTCGCGTTGGGCAGGAATTGCTATTGGCGCGGTTCGGTCGCCGAAGTGAAAGGGAAGGAGATTCTCGGATTGTGCGATGCGGAATATGAAACGCGGGGCGACGTGGCCCGGAAACCGCTGGGCGCGCAATTCCTTTGCAGCCTTGATGGTGAACCCCCAGGTCGAGCCGCGACGTGGGGTGTCAACGCGATATTCGGGGCCATCGCTGTTGAGGATCTCGACGCAGACCGCAGTTCGGGGCATGAGGTCGGCGCCCTGCTGCGGGAAGTCCTCCATGCCGCCAGCAGTCGGGGGAAGTCCTTCCGTTTCGAGAACCCATGCTGTCCTGCTGGTACCGATGGATCGCATGGAGAAATCGGCGGGCTTTAGACCGGTTTCCAGAGCAAGGAAGCCGGCAGGCGGTCTTGGGTCGACGTGGTCAGTGGAGGCGCGCTTGTGGCCTACAAGAGCCGCGCCCGGGTACTTGAACGTACCTGGAGCGACCTGCCAGACCTCTGATATTTCAAAAGCAACGGGCCGGGCGCTTGCCAAGAATCGGCGCTGGCGGAGAGGTTCGTGGTGATGTCCGTTGAAGACTGTGCCGGGTACGAGACAGGCGATGGCCGCACCTGGCTTCAAATAGCGGTCGACAGCGTGAAGGAGGTGGGTTGTCCCGAGTTCGAGATGCAGAAAGGATTGGCCTGAGGGTCTAATTCCGTAAAGCTTAGCCCTGGCGGTGAGGACATTGCGATATGGATTGTCGGCAAGGCCACTCAATGCCAACCAGGGCGGATTGGAGACGAGCCCGTTGAATTGGCCGGTGAGGAGTCCTGGGCGGTAGGTGTTACGGAGGATGAAGGCCCAGATGCCGTTGCGGTTTGCGATGGCAAGTTGGGCCATACGTAGTGCGAGCGCATGAACCGAGAGTGTGAGAGCCTCGCGGGAGTCGTTGGGCAGTGTGGTGCCTGAAGCTGACTCCGCGCCTTGAAGAAATTGGCGCGCATGGTCTCGCGTGACGCGGTCGGTGGTTTGACGGTTCTTCGCGTCGAGCGCTTCATCATATGCCCAATCAACAACGCGGTCGAAGAGGTCACGGTAGGAGGGCTGAACAAGGAAATGAGGCAGCGTGACGGTCGTGCCGTCGAGCGTCACGTCGATTGTTTGTTCACCTGTGGGAAACGGGAGGGCGCGCGATACGGGGGTGACCGCAAACAAAGAATCGGCGTGATAGATGGGGATGATGATGGGAGCGGTGGCGGCCTTGATTTCCGTCGCGAGTGTAACAACCCAGGTTGTTTTTGAAAGGCTAACGGCCAGAGGGTCTATGTCAAAGCCTGTGGCAACATCGTGCAGGGCGGCGATGTCGGTGAGGCCAAAGCGCTCTCTCGCTGCCTTGAGAATTTCGGCGATGATGGTTCCAGAGCCGCAGCACATATCGACAATGCGAGGGCTCTCTGCCGGGAGTAGATTGTGAAGGCAGCGGTCGGCGAGGAGGCGTGCCAGCCAAGCAGGGGTCCATTCCTGTCCGAGGAGCTTCCTTTGTGTCCGGCGCGCGAGTTGAGCCATTAAACGCCCGAACAAGTCTTCCTCGGGCCGGGAGGAAAAGTCATAGGCGTACAAGTCTCGTTGAATATCCCTGGCGATGGGAACCAAGTTGTCGACCTGGTGGGGGCTGGTTAGCCAGCCGAAGTAGTCGGCCTCGACCATATTGTCGAGCTGGTATTGCGCACGGAAGTAGGAGCCATCGAGAATTGCCTTGAGCTCATCGTTGTCGCTGGAGATGGCTTGACCGGCGAGGACGTTCGCGCTGAGAAGTCGTGCCAAGATGCACAAGTAAACCTCATCAACGTAGGCTTCGGCGCGAAAGTGCCCAACATCGCTTTCAAGGTAGTCGACGAATTCTGACCACAATTCTGTGGCCAAGGCGATGGAAGGATCAGTTGAGCGTCCGGCGTCGACGAGGCTCAGAATTGGGCCAGCGCTGCGCTGGTAGGGACGGCTCTCCAGGCCGAGGTCGGCAGTAAGAAGGTCGGCCCTCAATGGGCGAGATTGTTCGCGGGCTAGATGCTTGCGGAAAAAGGCGATAAGGCGCTCGGCGAAGGCAGCGTCGTCGGCGGAGATTCTTAGTTCATCGATAGGGGCGAGCGAGATGTCGTCGAGCGTGCAGTTAGCAGGGTACGCGCTGGGTGCTAGAGTGATGTCGTATGCGTACCATTCCAATGTGTCGGAAAGGACGCCGCGTACTTGGGAGGCTGGGACGCCGCCACGGATAAGCCCGGCGGCGTGCTCTTTGACTTGTCTGTAGCCTTCTTCGCGTTTTGCATCGATGCGCAGGTCAGATTCGTACTCGATGGTTGTAGAGCCAACTAGGTTGTCTATGAAGCGGTGGGCGGTCGTTCCGCCGGGGATACCGACCGTGGTATGTGATTCGGCGCCAGCACTGTAATGGTCGATCCATGCTTCATCCTGCGTGGATGGAAAAATAAGTCGCAACCGCGATTGAATCTCACTGCGAAGAACAGATTCTGGTTTTCCGGCCTCCCGAAACTGAAGGCAGCGTCTGATCGTCTCTCTTGCCTGCGCAATGTCCGCGCTCATCGGGGGGTTCTCCGTCGGAGTCGGGACATAGTGGAGGCTCTCTCTGTCAAGACAATCCCAAGCTGAGAAGGCGTCGCAGGCGGGTGAGTGTCGCGGCTAAGCGCACCAAGGATGATCGCATCAATCCGGGCCTGAACGTCAGAGGTGGCATTGGTCAAATCTTTTCCGAGCTCGGAGAGGTCTGCCTTTTCGGTCTCGGAGAGTACGGGCACGAGGATCTGTCGGAGGTGTGTTGCTTCGAGTTTCAAAGCGCCCCCACCGAGTGGGGTGCCAAGGGCTTCCATGAAGGCTCTGCACCACGCGCCGTTAAGGAGAGCCTTGAGGGCGTATCGTGTCCAGCCAGCGTGTGATGGCCAGAAAGTGGAGAAGTTGGCGTCGATAAGGATAGGAGGTTCAAGGTTAGTTTCAATCCAGGGCAAACCGTCGTTGACTCGGGGAACAAACGCTGCAGGGAGATGACGGGCTGCAAAATCAGGGAGCATGTACCAGAAACGGGGCGGGAGGCCGCCTTTGCGATAGGGACGAACGTTTGTGCGGACGGCAGACAAATCGGGAATTCGTTTGCCGTTGCTGTCCTCGGCGGTGTTAGCTTTAGCGGCAAGGCGAACGTATGCGGCCAACTGTTCTGGCATCACTTGGGGGGGTGATTGGCCGCATGAGCGGTAGACCGCTTCTGCTTCGGCGACGAAGGAAGAATCCTCGGGGAGAACCCATGGGCGCAAATCGAGGACACGCCCGTGAGGGGTTTGACGGTGTTGAAGCGATGGTATTTCAGATTGCCGGTGGAGAACGGGTCGTAGCGCGCTGACAGGGCACGAGAACTCGCGGTTGGCAAAGAATGATGAGGCTCGGACAAGCGCCATGCCCGGAAATGAGGGACCAAGTTCGGTTACGTAGAAGAAGCTATTGCACCCGGTGCGCAGGCCTTGGCCGACGCAGATGCCAGCTTCTTCAAGGGGGACAAGGCGGGCGGAGGGAAGGTTCCTGGGGAGAATGTCGTTCAGAATGCTCGGGAGGGTTAGCTGAGCGTCAGCTTGGACAGTAAAGAGGGGTAGGGCTTTGCGGTCACCCTCAAGTCGGCCGTACCACGGTTTTTTTGCGATTAGTGGTTCGAGCGTAGCCCATTCGTCGCGCAGATCGAAACGGCGGACTGTAATTGCCGAGTGAGCCTGTTCAGTTGCGGAGTGAGCCCAGGCGGCAAACTGGGCCTCGGGGTTGCGACCGGGGAAGGCTGCGCCGACAAGCGAATGGGGAGTGGACGCTTTCGGCGAAATCCGAAGCCATAAGGGTGCGGGAAAGTTGGTCCTGGCCGCCAGTTGGGTGGAAATCTCCTCGTCATCGAGGCCGCGGGCAACGATAAGGTGTGTGCGGATGAGGGCATCGGAAAACCAACCCGGCTGCGTGTCCTCGGCGACGTACTCAATGGAGAAGCAGCGCAGCATGAGATAACGGATGACATCCGCATAATTGCGCGAACGCCAAGTTGCTGGAACAACGAGGGCAAGACGTCCTCCAGGGCGAACCATGGCGGCAGCCATAAGCCATGCCGGCACTGAAAGGTCGGCGAGGCCGGAGTAAGACGTTGCCAGTTCGCTCCATACGGTCGACGGTGTACCAGCGAGATGCCTGTCGATTATTTGCAGCAGGCCCGATCGTATCGTCTTTGGCTTGGCGGCGTCGCCGTTCGTGGTCTGGTAGCGAACATAGGGGGGATTGGTTATGACGAGGTCGTATGCGCTGTGAGGCAAGGCATCCACTGTAGCGGCGTCGAATGCATCGCCGGCAATGATTTGGTGCGCCGATAGGGGTTCGCCGATGCCAATCTGGGTCAGACGGCTGCGGCAGAGGGCGGCTGCGTTCTCATCGATTTCAATGCCGTCGAGTCGCTGAGATGAGATGGCTTGTTCGGCTGATGCCTCGGCTACAGCATCGAGGAGGTCACCATGACCGGCCATGGGATCAAGAGTCGTACGCGTGCTGGAATCGAGCGCGAGATGCGCAAGCAACTTGCCAAGCCGAAGCCCAGTGAAGTACTGACCTAGGCGTTTGCGTTGCGAAGGTGGCAACGCAGCCTCATAAGCACGAGCGGCATCGCGAGTGGCAATGATGGGTTCAGCGTGTCGCACGGGCGGTGTTCTCCAGAGATGGCTGTTGTGCATGCCACCGGTAGAAGGCCTCGGCGTCGAGGGGGATTTGTTGATGGTTAGCCAGGTAGTGCGTTACAAGACGCGAATACAGGCGCTGAGCGGTTTGCTCCACCGGGTCCAAGGTCGAGGCTGCGTCTTGGGCGAGTTTGTGTGCGATCGTCCAGACGCATTCGACGGTCTTTCGGGCCGTGGTAGCCTTCTTGGTAAGCAGGATGACAGGGTCGCCACGAACAGCGCCGTTGGTTGTGACTTGCTTGAAACTGCCTTGAGTCTTGTCGAGAACGCCGGCACGTTCGACCTCGAAGCCGGCATCGCTGTAGGCGGCCTGCAAGGCGTTCCAGACCTCCGCTGAGGCAGAGTGGAAGACAAGCGTCGCCTTGGAGTTTGGCTTGAGAATGCGGCGCACTTCGGACAGAGCGGCTCTCAAGAGTTCCTGGTAATGGGACAGGGTCTTCTTCTGGTGATTGCTGATGATGACTTCGTCGCCGCGATCGGTATAGCGATTGAGCCAGGCCTCGTTAAGAAAGCTAATCTCCGCATAGGGAATGTTGCCGCCAAAAGGTGGGTCGGTAAAGACGTAGTCTACGCTGTGGTCTGCCGCGAGGACTTTGCAGCTTGATCGCTGATGAACCTCGACGCGACCCGTGCGTCCGTGAATAGTCTCGAACGCTTGGACGATGGTCGAAAGCTTTCGACGCAGCCCCGCAATGAGATTTTTTTCGACTGGAAGGCCGCTGACGTAAAGTACGCCTGGCTGGGCGCTGGTCAGGACGAGGTCCTTTTGCCCGGACTTTGCAACGACGCGCGTCATGATTGTCGCGTGCGATGCGTTGTAGCCTAGCAGCCAAAACCGCAATGCGTCACGGAGTTGGGGGGTGAAACGCTCGGTGCGCCTCCAGAGTCGGGCGAAAACGATGAGGTTGCGTCGAGTATAGAAGTGGTGGAGATGAGTGATACCTTGGTGGTAGCCACGGCGATACAAGTCGCCCCAAGGGACTTCAACGCAGGGAACGTTGTCGGGAATCGGTTCACGGGCGATACGTTTCAACAGGTCCAGGTCGTGTCGGTGTACGGGGCGTGACCATTTGGAGCTCCCGGTTGTCCCATGGAGCCACGCGGGCGTGCGCACTCTCGATCTTGTTTTCCTACCAGTGAGGTCATCGTGCAGCAGCTTAGTGAGCCGGGGCACGTCGTCGAGAGGTGCCTTGTAAGAGCAAGAGGGACACCCGAAATGTGACTTGATTTCGGCGGGGGCGCGAGAGACAGATGTGTCCCACATTGCGACTTCGGTTTGGCACTCTGGGCAGGACAGCAAGTCAGACCAAATCAGATAGCGTATGACGCCATTGCGGCCGCCCAGGTCTTGGGCCGCATACATCCAGGCGTCCTCGCTTTCGGCCAATTGCAGTATTTCTTGAGCCGCTTTGCGGAAGGCACATGGATCAGGTGGGTTGGTCAGAGTTCGACTGACAAAGGCACCCAAGGCACCTAGCTCGTAAAGTAACGCGTTGCGCGCGCCCCATCGGACGTTCAATCCTATGTGCTTTGCTTGTTGGCGAAGCTTTGGTGTGGGATTCTCGCACAGTAGCGCCGCCAGCCCCGTGGTGCCGCTCCCGGCGAAACCGTCAAACACGGTATCGCCGGGGGAGGTGTGCGCCGCGATGAATAGCGCGATGGCTTCGGGGGAGATCTTGGTGGGATAGGGAAAGGCTCCGTACAGAGCGCCGCTGCGCGTGGACGGTAAAGCCTTGACGTAAAGGGCTTGCAGTGGGTCGAAGTGAGGAGGTCGGTCTTGGGCGGCTCGCGTGCTTGCGCGGTTATCCACGTGTTCCCCCGTTTGTTCTTAGGCTCTGCGCGTATGGGCAAAAGCTGTACTGGTCACGTGCGAGTCCCCATGTTCAGACCATCATACTACATAAGAGAACAAAAAGCGAACACTTTGCAACGGGATGTGCTCTCGCTCCCCGGCTGGCTCCTGTGCTTGGGCAAGGTGGCGGTTCCTCGTCCAGGATCACTAAACCCGATTGCCACTCAGCGGTTCTTCCCACGCGGGATTATAGCCTCGGCGGGAGGTATACCACAGCACTATGCCGGTGTGTGCTTTTCGACTAGAAGCGGCTGCGGCGGCCCGCTCTTAGGCGGGCGGGGCCGGATGCTCCGGCGTGATGGCGGTGAGGATGCGATTCGCGGTTTGCTGGATGCGGTCGAGGCTCTCGGTGAGAAGCTCGGAGTCCCCCTCGTAAAGCTGGATGTAATCCTGCGCGGCGGTTCCAGTTAGCTGACTACAAACCGTACGCTGCTAGAGCGCGTTCAATACGCACCATATTGAAGTTGTGGGTGCGAAGAATCTCCAGATAACCCAGCTTGTCGCCCATGCACAGCTTGTGATCAGCTTGCAGCTTGTAGCCATGGCAAGTCGGGCAAAGGCACTGGAGGTTTTCGGGACGGTTCGGGTTACCCAGCTTCAATCGCCGGATAAGCCTGGCCGGCACAATGTGATCTACATTGCGCCGGATTCCGGCTTGAGTGAGATCCTTCCCGCACGATTCGGCTTCGCATTTGTCGCGAACTCCCAGAGTTCTGAGTTTTCTCCACTGTCTCCGTGACGGGCTGCGCCCGGGCCACTTCCGATCGACCTGGTCCCAGCGCACCTGCTTTTCGCGCGTGCTGAAACGGATCTTACAGCTAAGGCACCGGCGATGACGGTAGGCGCTGAGACCGCGATACACGGTCCTCAGCACCGCCGTCCGCTTGTCTCCACAATGCGGACATCGCATGGTTAATCCTCCATTCCCGTGAATTGTTCGTGTCCCTACTGGTGGGGTCCTTGCGGCAACTCAGACTTCAGAGGCAGAATTACGGCGCGGCATTAAGGTAGGTCGCGGCGGGGCAGGAAGGCTAGTCATGTATGAGGCCATTGTTGGGGCGCGACGAATATGGCAAGAAATACTCGAGAAATACGCCTGCAGGAAGTTCATGAACATATGACCCACGGTGAGAACCATTCCGCCCACCATGCGGTGCTCAGTCTCCATGTGACGGGCGGGTTTTTAGCGGGCGCCCAATTGGAGTTCGCTGACGGCTTGAATTGCCTCATTGGAGGTCGAGGGGCCGGAAAGACGACCGCCCTTGAGTTTCTACGGTTCGGTCTTGGACTTATGCCCGACCCAAAGGCGAATTCGCAACGGCATCGGGCCATCGACGCTTTGGTCAAAGCGAATCTTGGAAATGGTCGGCTGAAGATCGAACTTCGCACGAAGACGGAAATGCGGTATACGGCCGGTCGTAGCGCTCACGAAAGTGTCCAAGTTCTGAATGAAGTAGGGATAGCTGTTCCGATTTCACTCGATCGCGATCAGATATTCGGTGCAGATGTCTTTAGCCAGAACGAGATCGAGGAGATCGCATCTAGTCCAGCGGCACAACTGGAGCTTCTCGACCGCTTCCAAGAGCACGAGGCCGTAGCAATTGATCGTGAATTGGAGCAGCTTCAACGCCAGCTTGATCAATCGAGTGTCGAACTCCGTCGAATTGATGAAGAAGTAGACGACGCTCGTGCTCGGGCTTCGGAGCTGCCCGTCCTTCAAGAAAAGCTTAAAGGTCTTGCCGAGGTTGCTGGTCCGGACGCTAATCGAATCAACGCGGCACATGCAGCAAAGAGCCAACGCGCTCGCGAAGAAAAAGTGCCAGAGCTGATAGTAGCCGCCCTGCAAAAGCTCGTACGAGAAATGCACTCAAGTCAATCTGCCTTTCAGTCCGGCGTCGAAGCTCAACTCGATACTCAAATTCGACAGGGAGCTAACCGCGCCCTCTTTCAAGCGATTCACGAGGATCTCGAAGCCTTTGCGCGCCACCTTGCGGCCAATGTGGAATCCATCGAGGACCAGGCTCGAGCCACTGAGGGGCGGATCAGGACACATGCGGCTGTACTTGCTCAACAGCACGCCGTCCAGGAGGCGGAGTACAGAACCATCATCGCAGCATCAGAGGAACAAGGCGAACGCGCCGCCGAGCGGCTGGCGCTGCAAACCGCGCTTGCGAACGCGCAATCTGCCGCCAATGAACAAGTGGCCAAAGAACAACAGCGGCTGGGCATAGTAAAGGTTCGTGCAGAACTGCTGAAGCGCGCTTCGGAGCTACGTGATCAACGCTTCGCCCTGAGAAAGCAGATCGCCGAGCGCCTCTCAAGTCAATTTCCGAGTATTCGCGTCACTGTGACTCAGGCAGCCGAGTTGCAAGAGTATCAAGAGCTTGTTACTGAGGGTCTCAAAGGTTCCGGTGTTAAACAGGGCGCAGCGGCAGAACGATTGTGCCAGGTATTTCTGCCAAGCGAGTTGGCTGAAGTAGTTGCAAAAAACGATCTCGCTACACTCATGCAGCGGTCAGGATTCGATGAAGACCGTTCGAAGAAGATCCTGAGCGCATTGAGCGGCGGAGGTACTCACTACACGATAGAGAATGTTGCCCTTGATGATCGTCCCTCCATCGAACTTCTCGACGGAGACAGTTTCAAAGAGTCAACCCATCTGTCGACAGGGCAACGATG
>JAKEER010000238.1 GCA_022616615.1 Acidobacteriota bacterium | reverse complement strand
TTTTTTGTGAATTCACCCCTTGACTTCAAACCTCAGATATCTCCGGGGATGCCGTAAACCTGTGAGCAAAATACGTGATCGAATTTATGAAACGTACTACTTAAGGAAACCCGAAGCCTAAATGACGAAGAGCTCTCGTTTCGTCATTAGGGCCTCATCATTCGTCATTTATTCGTCATTCGTGCTTAGTCATTAGTCATTCCTTAAGCTGGACAAGCCGGAAAAGGCCACGCAGGAAAGCAGTATGAACCTCTCCGAAGGTTTCATCCGTCGTCCCGTCGCCACCAGCCTGCTGATGTTCGCGGTGGCCCTGTTTGGCGTCTTGGCTTATCGCGCCCTGCCCGTTGCTGATCTGCCCAACATTGACTTCCCGACCCTGTCAATTTCGGCCAGTCTGCCGGGCGCCAATCCCGACACGATGGCCTCCGCCGTTGCCACGCCGCTGGAACGCCAGTTTACCGGCATTTCCGGGTTGGACTCGATGGTGTCGGTGAGTTCCACGGGCAATACTCAGATCACGCTGCAATTCGATCTCAGCCGTCAACTGGACAGCGCCACCGTCGATGTTCAAACGGCCATTGCCGAAGCTTTGCCCCTGCTGCCGTCCGGCATGCCCAGCCCTCCGTCCTTTCGCAAGTCAAACCCGAGTGATTTCCCAGTGATGTTTCTGGGACTTACGACCGCCACTCTTCCGATGTGGCAACTCAACGAGTACGCGGAAAGCAGCATTGCCCAACGCCTTTCAATGATCAACGGTGTGGCCCAAGTGAACGTCTTCGGCGCTCAGAAATATGCCGTGCGCGTGCAAGTGGACCCAACCCGGTTGACAGGCTATCAGCTCGGGATTAACGAGGTTCAGGATGCCCTGCAGGAGTGGAATGTCAACCTCCCCACCGGAACCCTCAACGGCCGCGACCAAGCTTTCAACATTCAAGCCAGCGGCCAGCTCAGCAACGCGGCTGCCTACCGTGCGTCGGTTGTTGCCTACCGCAACGGCGCGCCCGTCCGGCTGGAGCAGGTGGCCAACGTCATCGACGGTGTGGAGGACGACAAGGCAGGGTCCTGGTTCTACAATGCCCAGGGAGGTCGTCCGGCCATCAACCTCATGGTGATGCGCCAGCCCAACAGCAACGTCATCGAAGTCACCGATGCAATCAAGAAGCTACTTCCCGAGTTTCAAGCTGCCCTGCCGCCAGCCGTTAAGCTCGAGATTCGTGGCGATCGATCGCGGACGATCCGGGAGTCGTTCCGCGACGTCCAGTTGACCCTTTCGATAGCCTTGGGCCTCGTTATCGCCGTCATCTTCCTCTTTCTACGGAAGGGGTCGGCCACCCTCATTCCCGGCACAGCGCTGCCGTTCTCCATCGTGGGCACCTTTGCTGTCATGTATGTCCTGGGGTACAGCCTCAACAATCTGTCCATGATGGCCCTGATTCTCTCGGTGGGGTTTGTGGTGGACGACGCCATCGTCATGCTGGAAAACATCGTCCGGCACATTGAACGCGGCGCTTCGCCACTTCAGGCCGCTTACGCTGGATCAAAGGAAATCGGCTTCACCATTGTTTCGATGACCCTTTCCCTTGCTGCCGTTTTCATTCCGGTCTTGTTCATGGGGGGAATCCTCGGACGCCTCTTCCGGGAATTTGCAGTCACGATCTGCGCCGCCATCTTCATCTCAGGCGTGGTATCTATCAGCCTAACGCCCCTGCTTTGCAGCCGTCTGCTGGGCGTCCGCAACGAAAAACCAAGCCGGTTCTTTCAGATCACCGAGCGTTTTCACCAAGGGATGCAGGACGGATACGATCTCAGCCTTCGCTGGGTGCTTCGCCACCGTATTGTCATGCTGACTGTGTTTTTCCTCACCATTGCGGTGACGTGGTGGCTCTTCCTCAAGGTCCCCAAAGGCTTCATTCCCGATCAAGATACGGACCAGATGTACGTCTCGACGGAAGCCACGCAGGGCACGTCTTATTACCAGATGGCCAAGTACCAGCAGCAGGTGGCCGACATGCTCCGCGTAGACCCCAACGTCGAAACCTTCATGTCGAGCATTGGCGGCTCGTTTAACACCGGGGCCAACACGGGCCGCATGTACATGCAGCTTAAACCCCGCAAACAGCGCGACCTCCACGTCAATCAGATCATTGAGAAACTGCGGCCGAAGATGGCCGGAGTAGTTGGCGCGCGCGTCTTTCTGTCGGCGCCTCCATCCATCCGTATTGGAGGTCGCATGTCCCGCAGCCAGTACCAGTTCACCCTCCAGGGGCCGGAGACGGAGGACCTTTACCTCCAGGCTCAGCGCTTTGAGCGTGAGATGACGCGTCTGCCCAGCGTCACGGACGTTAGCTCTGACCTTCAGCTCAAGAACCCCCGGATCAATGTCGCCATCGATCGGGATAAGGCAGCGGCCTTGCATTTGAATGTAGCGCAGATTGAAGGCTCGCTGTACAGCGCCTACGGCCCGCGCTGGGTGTCGACGATCTATGCGCCTACGGCCCAGTATCGAGTAATGCTCGAACTTCTACCCGAGTACCAGGCTCATCCGGATCTGCTTTCGCTGCTGCACGTTCGGTCTTCCGAAGACCGTTTGATTCCTCTGGAGGCGTTCGCGACGCTGACGACCGACGCAGGTCCGCTTTCCGTGAACCACTCCGGCCAGCTTCCCTCGGTCACACTTTCCTTCAACCTGAAGCCTGGCGTCCCGCTCGGCGCTGCTGTTGAGGAAATTGGCGAATTGGCAGGCCGCACCCTTCCGGCGACCATTGGCACCAGCTTTCAGGGTACGGCCAGGCTTTTCCAGGACTCCTTGCGCAACCTGAGTCTCTTGCTTCTTGTCGCCATGGGAGTCGTCTACATCGTGCTGGGCATCCTCTACGAAAGTTACGTCCACCCGCTCACGATTCTCTCTGGACTTCCCTCGGCGGGCCTGGGCGCCCTGGCGACCCTGCTGCTGTTCAACTCGGATCTGAATATTTATGGTTTCGTGGGACTGATGATGTTGATTGGCATCGTCAAGAAAAACGCCATCATGCAAATCGACTTTGCTTTAGAGGCCGAACGGCTTCATGGCAAGAGCCCGGCCGAAGCAATCTATGAAGGCTGTCTGGCTCGCTTCCGGCCCATTATGATGACTACCATGGCCGCCCTGCTCGGTACGCTTCCCATTGCGCTGGGGCATGGCGCAGGCGGGGAGGCTCGCCGGCCGCTCGGGCTGACCGTCGTCGGAGGCTTGTTGACGTCCCAGCTCGTCACACTCTACCTGACCCCGGTCATTTACACCTACATGGCTGCGCTGATGAGTCGCTTTAAGACGGCTCGCAAGCCCAAGGGAGCTTTGGTGCCCGTGCAGGAGTAGGGCTTGTAGACCCTTGATAACACGCGATTTCTCACAGTTGAAGAAAGCACTGACGCGGATCGGAAAGAGCGGTCAAAGCGGCTCTGCTGCGGTGTCTGGAGATTGGACAAAGGGTAGGGCGCGGTGTCCTCACCGCGCCGGTCTTGGTAATCTTCACGTCGGCGGCGGGCTGAGGACAGCCCGCCCTATTATATCCCTTCGTCGCGCGGGCCGGACGGCGCGCGTCGCGCGTCCATCCCTGTTTCATGTCCATCTACATTGACGACGAAACCAAAACCATTTCCCTGAGCGTGCGCGATCTGTGCGGCGCCGAGGCCACCGGTGGAAGCCTGAATCTTTCGCCGTTGGCTGCGGCACGCAAGGAGATGGGCCGGGATATACACGTCGCCTATCAAGCCGCTCAATCCGCGCAACAGGCCGCTTATCGCAAGGAGCATTCCCTTCGGCACACGACGCACTTTGGCGAGTACACCGTCATAATCCACGGGCGCATTGATGGGGTTTATGAAGCCGAGGGAATTACCGTCATTGAAGAGGTGAAGTCCGTCCTGAGCCAGGCAGACGACGTCAATGTGGAGTCTGCGCCGCCTGCTTATGTTCTGCAACTCAGAATCTATCTTTACTTGTGGAGTCACGTGCATCCGGGCGGGCCAGTCGCTGGGCGCCTGATTCTCATCCGCTGCGAGCCGGAGCGCATCTGGCCGCTGGAGATTCTGCCCGATTCAGACGCAGTGGAAGCGCTCATTCGAGAGCGGCTGAAGCAGATTGTTGAGGAACATGAACGGGCTTGCCGCCACCAGGCGCTGAAACAGGCTCGCGCTGCTTCCATTGTTTTTCCCTTCCCGCAGATGCGCAAGCATCAGGATCGCATGATCGAGGCCATCGGTACGGCCCTTGAACAGCGCAGCCGTCTGCTCGTCTCGGCGCCGACCGGAATCGGGAAGACGGTTGCTGCGCTCTACGCCACGTTGCGTTTTGCCGCGCGCCACGGCCTCTCCATTTTCTTCCTCACTTCGAAGACGACGCAGCAGCGGATTGTGGCCGGCACATTGCGCTTGTGGAATCTGGAGCCCAGTTCCGAGCCGGAAAAGGCCGCAGCGCTGCCTGTCTTCAATAGCCTGATCCTTCGTTCCAAGGAAAAAATCTGCGCCAACGACGTGGTGTTCTGCCACGAGTCGCGCTGCCGCTACGCGCGGGATTTCTTTCGGAAACTGGAAGAGTCCAACGTCCGAGACGCGCTGCTTGCCGAGGGACTCATCACCCCTGAAAGGGTCTATGCCGCGGCTGTGGAAGAGGAGCTCTGTCCGTTTGAGCTGTCGCTGGAAATGCTGAAGCGGGTGGATGTGACGGTTTGTGATTACAACTACGTGTATGATCCGGGCGCTTTCGACCGCATGGACTCCAGTGACCGCAGCCGGACGATTTTGATCGTGGACGAAGCCCACAATCTTTATTCGCGAGCGCGCGAGTACTATTCGCCGGAGCTGGCACTGAGCCAGATACAGGCTCTGCGAAGCAGCCTTCAACCGCTGCTAGGCTTTGGTCAGGAGGAGGCGGCCCAGCCTGCGTTCGCCTGGGAGCTGCCCTCGGCGCCAGACTCTCCACCCCCGTCACAATCCTTCCTGGGGCGGCTTGATACCTTCCTGGAGCGGATTCAGAGCTTTTTCTCTAATCTCTTGGAGTCGTATCCGGAGGTGCATGAATCCGGCCGGGCGGTGGTATCGCTGGATCGGGAGTTCTTCGCGGAACTGCGCAGCGAGTTGGACGAGCTAATGAAGCGTTACCTGATTTACCAGCGCCGTAGCGGCCATGTACAAGACGAAGATAGGCTCCTGCAATGTTTCTACGGACTGTCGGACTTCTGCCAGGTTGTGGCGATGGAAGGAGAAGAATTCGTTCACGCCCTGAGCACGGAAGGCGCGTCACCCCGGCTGAAAATTGTTTGCGTCGATGCGGCGCGCCAGCTCCGAAGCGTGAATGAACACTACTACTCTGTCATTGCGATGTCGGCAACCCTGTCACCGATGGAGTTTTATCGCGACGTGCTCGGATTCGACCGCGACACAGAAGTGCTTGCGTTGCCCTCGCCGTTCCCACCTGAAAACCGTAAGATCCTAATCGTTCCTGAAGTCTCCACAACCTATCAGGAGCGGGCTATGCACTTTTCCCGCATTGCTCGAATCATCGAAGAGGTCATCGCCATTCGGCCGGGAAACTACTTCGCCTTCTTTCCGAGCTTTGAGTTTTTGAGAGAAGTGGCCCGGTTCGTGAAGCCGAAGGATTCGGAAGTGCTCATTCAAGACCGAATCATGCCAGATCATCATCGCAGTGCCCTGCTGGAGAAACTAACGGACCCGGGCAAGCGCCATCTGGTTCTTGCGGTGCAGGGCGGTGTGTTTGCCGAAGGTGTGGATTATCCGGGAGAGCTGGCGGTGGGCGCCCTCATTGTTGGTCCCGGTTTGCCGAGAGTCTCTTTCGAGCAAGAGTTGATGCGGCAATTCTATGAGGAAGCTTACTCGAAGGGGTTTGAATATGCTTACCTTTACCCCGGAATGAACCGGGTGGTGCAGTCGGCCGGGCGAATCGTTCGCTCGGAGACCGACAGGGGGGTCATCCTGCTTCTCGATAAACGCTTTGCCTACGAGAATTACTCCCGCCTTCTGCCCAGAGATTGGTATCAATCCTCTCCCGCCGAGCTCACGGCAAAGGATTATCGCGTGGCGCTGGCTCAGTTTTGGCGCCGCTGATGCCAGGAGCGGCGTCACGACGAGCAAGGCACTCCCACTTGTTAAGCCAAGGGCTTTGCCCTTGATATCCCCATGGCAAGTGACCATGAAAGCCCGAAGCGCCAGCGAGGGTAATTGCGACTGGCCCTCGCTGGCGCTTCGGGCTCTCAGACCTCGCGGAAACGAGAACAAAATTCTCGTTGTAACGTATTCGCCTTCTTTTCACCTCCAGCATCGGAGATTACCCGCGAAAAAGCCATAGAACGAATGCCTGTGGGAGCAGAAAGTGCCCCAATCCTCCTAAAAAGGCACAAAATAACCCCCGAGATATCGGCAAAACCCTTAGAACCTCGGTTGACAAAGGCACGTTCTTCTTATAGCCTGCCGCCAAGTCGATTGAGGCTCATTTGGCGCACTACCAACCTTTAACCGGGACGACAAAGTTTGAATTCATCCACGGAAAGGCGACTGTACCCAAGGATTAGCTGTCGTGTGCCGATCGCTTCCAGGCAGGCCGAGGGCCGGCTGGAGGGGTTCATCACAGACCTCAGCCTGAACGGTATGCGGGTTCAAACCTCGTCGTCTGTGCGGCTTGGAGAACGTTATGCCTTTGGATTCAACCTGCCCGCGATAGCCAAAGCCATCAGCGTGCAATTGAAAGCGTTGCACCTTTGCCTGGAGCCCGCCCAGCCTGACGCTTATGGCTTTCGCATTGAGAGCCTGGCCCAGAAAGATGCCCGGCTTATCAAGCAGTTCATCCTCGATCAGATGTCGGTTGACCAACGCAGAGTCATCCAAAAGGCCTTCAAGCATCTGAGCACCAGCGTTATCACTCCCTTCACCGACCACGCTAAGATTGAAGCGGTTCTCGCCAGGGCGCTGGCAAGCAGTGCGGTTTTCACCCTGGTGCAGGAAGACAAATCGCAAGCCGTCAGTTGCCTGCTGGACGATCTGTCAGGCCGCAGCCTCAAGCTTCGCGCCCCAGACGACTACGCTCGCCGTCATTTCGACATTCAAGTCCCTGTCATTCTGGCCTTCTCCACGGAATTCAACGCCTATCACGGCGAGACCTTTCTGACCTCGCTGGAGGAAGACTGCATTGATGTTGAATTTCCGAAGACCCTGTTCTTTTCTGAGAAGCGCTCCCGCGAACGTGAGACGGTTCCGGCGCCGGGTAAGGTTTTTCTGGAGATGACGCTTCCTTACCCGAAGGGCCGGGTGATCCAGCGAGAGGTGTTAGACCTGAGCTCGATGGGCCTGTCTTTCAAGACCCCCGCTGCTGAGAGCTATTTCCTGCCGGGCACTCCCTTACGACAGCTTCGGATCCTTTCGGAAGGCAAGAAGATCTTTGAAGAGTCGGGCGAAGTGAAGCATGTGGCGCCGCTCGCGGAGGAACTCGAAACTGAATCGCTAAAGATTGGCGTTGAGTTTGTGGCGAAACAGCCGGCCATTGTGCTGACGCCCAGCACAGTCAAGATCGAAGAACGCACCGGCGGCGACCGCCGCGAGGCGTCTCGAAGGCTGAGTGACCGCCGGGCCGGAGAGCGCCGCCAGAACATGCTCGAGAATCTCTCGCAGTTCACGCGGAAGATCGCCTCACAGGGGCTTCAATTTTATCGCAACCGGTGGCAAGGACTCGCCGAGCCGGATTCGGATTCGGAAGTCGGCCTCGTCCGCTATTTCAACCGGCGCAACGAGGAGATTGTCGGGATTGTCAACTCGACGGGCGACGGCCGCAGCCGGATGGAAGCGCCCGTCGTCGTCATTCCACCTGCATACGGGCGCCGCAAAGAATCCACCGGAGCCCTGGCAATGACGCTGGTGGAAAACTTTCGGCGCCTCCGCCGCAATATTGTCGTGCTGCGGTTCGATGGCGTCCGCAGCATCGGCGAGAGCTACAAAGACCGGAGCTGTCGCTACGAAGGAAAAGAGATGATCAACATGACCCTGAGTCAGGGCATGGAAGACATCCTGACGACTCTAGACTATGTGCGCGACAATCCGCATTTTGACGCCACTGAGACGATCCTGGTTTCCTTCAGCTTGTCGGCCTGCATGGCGCGCAAGGCCATCCTGGCCGACGCCAGGCAGCGCGTGTCATACTGGATCAGCGCCTGGGGAGCTCCCGACGCACAGTCGGCCATTCGGAACTCCACCGGCGGCGTGGACTTCATCGGCAACTACCAGCGCGGTATCAGTTGCGGCGTGACGAACGTGCTGGGTCATCTGATCGACAATGATCGCTTCTGCTCCGATGCGATTCGCAGCGGCATGGCCTTTTTGGAAGACGCGAAGCGCGATATGGCGAAGATTGGGGTTCCGGTCACCTGGCTTTACGGCAAGTATGACGACTGGATCGATCCGCAACGCATCCGCGAGATCATGCGTGTGAAGTCTCTCGGCACTCGCGAGGTCGTGGAGCTTTCCACTGGGCACATGCCCACCACCAACGACGAGGCGCTGGAAGCCTATCTGATGATCACCCGCCACATCTGGCGGCACCTGTTCCGCGAAGACACTGAAGTCAGAAAGCCCTCGACAGCGGCGGCCATTCGGTTGCGCAATTCCGAGTGGAGCCGCACACCCAAGTATGCTCTCAAGGACCAGGCCGACTATTGGGAAAAATACCTGCTGGGGCAGGGGCAATTGGAAGTGGGCTTTGATGTCATGGCCGAGACCGAAGAGTACCAGGAGTTCATGCAGCAGCAGATTGAATGGTTGGATATCCGGCGTGGCGAGACCATTGGAGATTTCGGCAGCGGAACCGGGCTCTTTCATCAAGCGCTGCTCAGCCTCGATCAGACGCGGCACCTCTTCCAGGATTCAGAACTGAACCGTCCCATGGTCTGGAGTGTCGATTTCGTCGAGACCGCGCTGGAGAAGTCAAGAGCACGGCTTTCCCGCCTGGCGGCGCAGCGGGGCATTGCGGAGAATAGCTTCGTGTTTCAACTGGCCAGTCTGGAAGTCAGCCGGTTGAAGCCGGTTTGGAGGTTCCTCAACGGCGAATACTTCAGCGTGGAAAAGCTCAAAGGCAAAATTGAAGGCTTGCCTGATTATTCCATTGATCTCTGGAACGCGGATTACAGCGAATTCCTGCACATGGCGCTGCGTGGAAAACCACTGGAGGCGCCGGAGTTGCACCGACTGAACAAGGAGTTTGCACTCGGCGAAGCGGAGATTCTGCTCGACATGAACCTGGCGGCCCGCTTCGTGCGGCGGCGACTGGAAACGAAAGACTTTGCCGATGCGCGCCATTTCAAAGGACTGCTCGAAGCGGATGCGCTGGACTACTCGCAGGTAAATGCCAGCCATCTGAATTTCAAGAAGCTTGACTTTCGCAGCAGCACGTTGAATTTCTCGCTTCCTTTTGAAACCGATCAGTTCGACAAGATCCTGTGCAGCATTGTGCTCTCTTACCTGTTCAATCCACTGGAATCGCTGGTCGAATTTGAGCGCATTCTCAGTCCGGGAGGGCGGTTGGTAATTTCAACCTTCCGACCGGACGTCGACATGTCGCGCATTTATACGCGGCTGATTCAAAAGATCGAAGGGGATCCTCATTACGAGACGCCGAATGGAATGGCGCGCGAGAATTTCCTGAACGCCGTTCGGTCGTTCGCCAACTCGGCAGCCTTTCTGTTGCAGCTCGAGGAGGAGGGCCGGTTCAAATTTTTCAGCCGGGAGGAGTTCCGGCAATTGCTGGAACAGGCTGGGTTCAAAAACATTCTGCTCTACGACTCGTTCGGCAAGCCTCATCAAGCCCACATTGCGATGTGCACGAAGTAGGCGCCGACGTAAGGAAGTACACGCCGCCGATTGGCGTCAACTTGAGTTATGCAGGGTCCTACGCTGTAGCGCAGATGGGCGGTTCCGACAGTTTGTCCAAGCAGATCTTGCGGACAGTATCGACTTGGCAGGCCTTGGGGGGGTTGTCCTGGCAGGTTCGTAGACCAGAGACGCGCAACCCCCCGGGTGTTTCCGCGAAGCCGCTGTCCCCCTTTGTTTAAGGGGGACTTTGACGTGGCCGTTTGCGGGTGCAATTAAAAGGGGCGGGCAAGCTCTGCAGCCCTCCCTCACGGTCGGGCTACTGACAGGGCCGGTGCCAGTCAGTAGCCCGCGCGTCAGCCAGGGCTCCGGCCCGCTGCGGGCTGCCCGCCACTTTTAGTTGCACCCGCCGTTTGCCCCGCGTTTGACAAGGGTGAGGGTTTCCGTAAAAATCACTCTCGTCAGATTCACTTCACTGGAGGGCCGCGTGAAACGGGATAGGTTGAAACACCAACTGCCGGGGATCACCAACAAGATCGTAGCAACTTACGGCCACTGCCAGGTGCCGCTGCATCATCTGGACCCCACCGCTCTTCCCTCCCGGCAGAATGTGGTGCAAATTATCGAGATCCTGCAGGAAGTGATCTTTCCGGGCTATTTTGGCAAGAAGGGGCTGGATTCCCACAGCATCAAATACCACGTCGGAGACAGCCTGGAGACCGCTTACGAGTTGCTGGTGGTGGAGATTTACCGCGGTATCCGTCATAGCTGCCAGCTCTCGCAAAACGTTTGCGAGAGTATCTGTGCCCACTGCGAGGAAATCGCCGAAACCCAGACGATCAAGTTCCTGGAGAAGATCCCGGATCTTCGGCATGCGATGGCGACCGACGTACGGGCGGCTTACGAGGGCGACCCGGCTTCGCGAGGTTACGATGAAGTGATTTTCAGCTATCCCTGCATCTTTGCCATCATGGTCTTTCGCCTTGCCCACGAACTCCACCTGCAAGGCATTCCGCTGCTGCCGCGCATGATGACCGAGTTTGCGCACTCCAAGACCGGCATTGACATTCATCCGGGCGCAACGATCGGCAATTATTTCTTCATCGATCACGGCACCGGAGTCGTCATTGGGGAAACGACCGAGATTGGCGACAATGTGAAGCTCTACCAGGGTGTGACGCTGGGCGCTCTAAGCTTTCCGCGGGACGAGACCGGCCGGGTGATTCGTGGGAAGAAGCGGCATCCGACGATTGAAGATGAGGTCGTCATCTACGCTGGAGCGACTGTGCTCGGCGGAGATACCGTGATCGGCAAAGGTTCGGTCGTGGGCGGCAACGTCTGGTTAACGCACTCGCTTCCTCCGCGCTCGAAAGTTCTTATTTCCGAGCCGCAGCTTGTAGTGGACACCTTGCCTGGCAAAGAGGCCGGTGTTCGCACGTCTGCAGTTCCCAACTAGCCAATCTGCCCCTGGATATCCGTGCAGGGTCGCGCTCGTCCTCGTACCATCCGCATTTCGAGTGGATTCCGTGATGGCGGGCAGGCCGACGTCAGCGATTACTCCTCGATCTTCGCTTCATCGATCAACATCACCGGAATGTCATCCTTGATCGGATAAACCCGTTTGCATTTGTTGCATTTCAGCCCTAGATTGTTCGGAGTCAACGTCACGGGTTCCTTGCACAGAGGGCAAACCAAGATTTCCAATAACTCTCTGCTGATGGGCATAGAACACCTCGTCCTAGGGAACGCGGACGTCTTGTCCGCACCGGCGGCGGAACGCGGCCGGTCTAACGCAACCTGCGGCTGCTGGCTGCGGGCGAGACGCAGGCGCTCCCCAGGGGGATTATTTTTCGATGATGTCTTCAGGTTTGAGATTCAGATCCTCTAGAATCTTTTTCTCAACCTTATAAAGGGTTGTCCCAGCGCTCGTCTTTACAAAAACCTGCTCCTTGTCCAGCTTGCCCAGAGCGACTTCGGTCGTCTTGTTGTTCTTGTCAACGATCTTGATTTGAGCGGCTGGACTGTTGAAACCGTACTTGGGATCCGTGAGGTTAGCGTTGTCTATGAGCTCCTTGCCCTCCAGGTCTTCCAGCGGCCAGAAAATCTTGTACTCACTGATGACCTTGCCCTTATGCCCCTCGGGCTTGCTCATCTTCCACTTGTCATCGCTTCCCCGGAAGAATGAGAATTCCTTGTCCGGCAATTTGATATCAATTTGCTTCACATTCGGCCGCTCGAATCGAACCACTTTCTTGTCGCGAATCTTCGTCGCTTCGAAATCGAGTTTCTTGAAAAGATCTTCCTTGATTTTGAAGACGGTGTCGCGCGCTTCATCCTTGGCATAGTAGTTGCTGTCAATCTTGTTTCCAACCAGCAGCGTCTTGCGGGCCCGATTGTCGCCGAGAAACAGATCGACGCGCACAGCGGGTGAAGTTAAGCCATACGTCTTCAACTCCGCAGTCGAGTCGACAAACTCCTCAACTTTGGCGAATTCCAGGTCCCCGACGATCGAATTGATCTCTGTGTTGTCGGCACGCGATTCAAATGGCTTCTTGACGTTCCAGTCGTCACTTGCCTTCTCCAGGGCGTACTCTTTGCCCTTGGTGAGAATGTTCATGGCCTTCAACTGGTCGCGCTGAAACTCCAGAACGTTCTTGTCACGAAAATCGAACAGCTTCTTCGTAGCGCTACTGTGCAGCGAAGAGGAGAGGAGCAAGACCTTGTTCTGGCCGGGGACCCGCGCGAACACCGAGCTGGAGCTGAAATCCTTGTCGCCCAGCTCCAGCTCGTGAGTTTTTCCATCATTAAGTTTGACGGTCACCTTCACGCCCGCTGGCTCCAGCCCAAAATTCTTGAAGTTCGGATTGGGGTCGTCGAGGGCGCGCTCGCTCTTGGCCTGAGCAATGTCGCTGGTGAGGCTGTCAACCGTGGACTTGTCCGCTTTGGCTGCCAGCGGTTGAACCAGCTTCCAGTTGTCTTTATCCTTTTGAAGCACAAACTCGCCTTCAGCGCTCTTGAGGGTGATCTGAGCGATGTCTTTCTCTTCAAACTGGAATATCTTCTTTTCTTTTTCGACGGCCTCTTCCCGCGTTTTCTCTCCCTTGATCTCGTAGAAATACACCCAGGCGAAAAGGGCAGCGAAAAGGGCAGCAACGATGGCAAGATTCTTCCATTTCATCGGCTACCTTCTCCTTAACCAAACAAGAATTCCGCTCACCAATGCGCTGCCCGGCAGCAGCACGAGGGTCACCCAGAAGAGCACGCTGGAGCTGGCGCGCGTCAACTGGATGGAGCGGTTCTCCTGGTTCCTGGGCCGCACGGAGATGAGGTCTTCATCCTCGGCCAGCCAGCTGACGGCATTCAAGAAGAGGTCTCCGTTGCGCTGCTGCTGAAAGTAAGCGTTGCTGGCAAAATCTGAATCACCCACCAGCACGACCCGGGCTTCTTTGCCGCGCTTCTTTTCCTTGTCGTCGCCAGCAACCGTCATGGTGCTGACGATACCCAGGCTCACTGGGCCTTTGACGTCGGCGCCTTCGTCGTAGCGAGCCGAGCCACTCTTCAGGTTCGTTTCACCCCAACTGGGTTCACTGGACTTAAACAGAATCGAAGAATTGAATGCCGAGCCCGCGTTCTCGACGGTTTTCACCGAGCGGGCGAGCGGGAAGAAGGTCATGGAGCGCGTCAGGTCTTTCGTGATGGAATGCGACTCATAGCCCGTAACGAGCGGAGCCGCGGGCCCCATGCCGAGAAGCTGGCCGATGCCGCTGGAATCCACCACAACGTTGTTTTCGAGCGCGATCTTCCATTTCTTAAGCAGCTCATCTAGACCAGCGGTGGTATCGGGGTCCTGCAGCAGCATCACTTTTCCGCCAGCATCCACGAACTTGTCGATAAGAGGGACCTCGGTTGGCAGCAACGCCACTTGCGGTCCAGCCATGACAAGAACGGAGCAGTCATCGGGAATCGCCGGATTCTGTCCGAGGTTGATGCTCTTGACTTCGTAGTTCTGGCTTTCAATCGCTTTCTTGGCGACTGCAAACCCTTTGGCCTCCTGGTTGTCGTTGATATCCCCTTCCTTGTGTCCTTCAAGGAAATAGACCACCTTGTTCTTTTCCCGAGTGACTTTCAGGATGGCATTGGTAATGGATTCTTCCTGTGGTGTTTCCACCTTCTCACTCTTGCTGCCATAAGCGACGACTGTCTCTTTGAAACGAGTGATGCCGTGCTGCTTGGCCTGCGCAGGGTCCTTTTGCGGATCGATTGTTTTGAAGTCGATCTTACTGGAATCGACGCCTTTGTACTCGGCCATCAAATCGTTAAGACTCTGGCTGGGCTCGCGGTCAAAATAGAGAATCTTCACCGCGCCTTTCAACCCTTGCACCACCTTTCTGGACTGATCAGAAAGGCTGTACAGCTTGGCGCTGGTGAGATCGACGCGCTTGTGGTGCTTCTTCCCCAGGAAATTGATCATCCCTAGAATACCGACAACGATCAATATCATCACGACCGAGTTGGTTCCATACTGCGTCGAGCGACGCCGGAACGCCGACTTGATTTTGTCGAGGCTGAAAAACAGCAACAGCGCCGTCAGCGCGATGCCTGCGTACAGAACAATCTGAACGGGAAGGTTCCAGACGTTCTGAATCGAATAATAAACGTAGCCCGCGATAATCATCGCCGGGCCAAAGGATGCAATGTTCTTTAGGAATTTCATCGGTTCTACTGCCTCCACCTGAGCGATTCAATGGAACGGTAAGTCAAAAACAATCCCAGAAAGATAAAGCTGCCATAGACGACGAGGCTGGCGGTGTCGATGACTCCTTTCGAGAAGTCTTCGAAGTGATTCAGGATTGACAGATAGCTGACAATCTCCTGCACTACGGTTCCTCCGCCGCGAGCCGAAAGATCAATGACCCACAGAATGAGAAAGGCGCCAAAGGTGATGCTGGCCGCCACAATCTGGTTTTCGGTGAGTGTGGAGATGAAGATGCCAAGTGAGATGAGTGCTCCGCCTAGCAGCAGCAACCCCAGGTAACCTGAGAGCACCGGACCGAGGGTCATTCGGGGCGAGCTGTAGGCGAAGACGAAGCCATAATAGACAATCGTCGGCAGCAACATGACGAAGAAGAAGGACAGGGCCGCCAGAAACTTGCCGAGAATGATCTGCACGTTGGTAATCGGCGAAGTAAGCAGCAGTTCTATGGTGCCCCGGCGCTTTTCGTCAGCAAAAGTCGCCATGGTGATCATAGGCAGCATAAACAGGATAACGGTGCTGATCACGCCAAAGAAATTCCGAGTTACCAGAGACGGCACATCCATGGCCGGCGGCGGCCCGCCGAACTGCTGCGACTGCATCATGGCCATCATGGAACGTTCCACAAAGATAGAGACGATGTTGTAGAAGAAGTAGCCTGAAATGATTAGGAACACCGTCAGAACGACATAAGCGATCGGTGAAACAAAAAATGTTCTGAGTTCCTTTTGGAGGATGGCGAGGACGTTATTCATCGGCTGCGCACCCCCTCTTCTTTGGTTGTCAGTTGCAAGAAAACCTCCTCAAGACTCATGCTCATGGTTCGCAGCTCCAGAAGATCAAACCCACTTTCGACGATCTTGCGTGCCAGCCTGCCGCGCACATCCTTTTTCAGTTCCGTTTCCACCGAGTAAGAGAAAGTCTCGCTGCCATCCAGCTTGTGCGACTCGACGCGCAGCACGCCTTCAATTTCCTTGATCTTACTGGTAATGCTCGACTCAGGCCCGTTCGCCTCCAGGTAGATCCGGTCAGAACCCTGAAGCTGGCGCGTGAGGTTTTCCGGCGTGTCGACTGCGACGATCTTGCCTTGGGCGATGATGACCACCCGCTGGCAGGTCATGCCGACCTCCGGCAGAATGTGCGTGGAAAGAATGATGGTGTGATTTCCGGAGAGGCTCTTGATCAGCTGACGGACTTCGATGATCTGGTTGGGATCGAGCCCCACCGTCGGTTCGTCGAGGATCAAGACCTCTGGATCGTGCACCAGCGCCTGGGCCAGGCCGACGCGCTGCTTGTACCCTTTCGAGAGGTTCTTAATCAGCGTCCGGCTGTATTCTTGAATGCTGACCTTCTCCTTCACTTCGTCGATCCGCTTCTTCCGGCTGCCGGAATCCACTCCCTTGATCCGGGCCACGAAGTCCAGGTAGCTGTCCACTGACATTTCATTGTAGAGGGGCGGATTCTCTGGCATGTAGCCTATGCGGCGCTTCACTTCCATCGGCTGATCGAACACGTCGAAGCCAGCCACGCGGGCCGTTCCTTCAGTGGCGGGAAGAAAGCAAGTCAGAATGCGCATCGTGGTGGTTTTGCCGGCGCCGTTAGGACCGAGGAAGCCCAGAATTTCTCCCTTCTCGACACGAAATGACACGCTGTCGATGGCTTTGACGCTGCCATACCGTTTCGTAAGTTGTTCAACTTCTATCACACGTCCTCCTTCATCATCCTGGAAGAATTAAGACAAAATCTGTCTGTTTTGGGATTGAGGCGAATTGCCTTCCTGCGAGCCTGCTGCCTTAAGCGGAACCCAGAGACGCTTTCGAGCACACCATTATACTGAAAACGAAAAGGCTGTAAAGACGTTGGGCTGAGGTTCCCAGTGCCCCCGTCAAAGTCCCGAGCCCTCCCTCACGGTCGGGCTACTAACCAAGCCGAGGCTTAAGACAGTAGCCCGCGCGTCAGCAAGGGCTCTGCCTCAATGCCCAGTGTGAACAAGTATTTCATCCCAGATTTCTTCAAGAAGTGGTGCATTCATGGCAGGAACGGGTCTCCTGATGTCGAAGACTGACTTCTTCCAGTTGAATGGTCGTGTGATCAATTTCGAAGCGGCTGCGCACGATATGGCTGAGCCGTTCAAGAATCTGATGGCGATCTTCGTTGCCGCAAACCACGGCATGGCAGCTCATGGCGTGAATTCCTGACGTCAGAGTCCAGACATGTAAGTCGTGAATCGATGCCACACCCTCCACGCGGCTCAGCGCGTTGCGAACCGTCTCCAAGTCAATATGTGCGGGTGTTCCTTCCAGGAGGATGTCCACTGAATCCTTCACCAGCCGCCAGGAGTTATACAAAATCGACAGGCCCACCAGGACGCTGATTAAGGGATCGGCAACATACCAGCCTGCGGCAAGCATGAGTATTCCAGCCACAATGGCGCCGGCGGAACCCAGGGCGTCTCCAATCACGTGAAGCAGGGCGCCTCGGACGTTCAAGTTGCTCGAATGAGACCGGTGCAGCGCGGAAGCGCACAGCAGGTTGATAACGAGGCCAGCACAAGCAATCACCAGCATGGTTCCACTCTTGACCGGCGGCGGGTTGAGCAGGCGGTGATAGGCTTCGTAGAAGATGAACAGGGAAATTACCACGAGCGTGACGCCGTTAACCAACGCAGCCAGAATTTCCACCCTCAGAAAACCATAGGTCTTCCGCGAAGTGGCGGGCCGGGAAGCGAACCACAAGGCAAAGAGACTGAGTCCTAAGGCGGCCGCATCCGTCAACATGTGGCCGGCATCGGCCATCAATGCCAGGCTGTTGGTGAACCAGCCGCCTGCGAACTCGACCACCGCAAACATACTGGTGAGCGCCAGTGCCAGTCGTAGCGCCACTTTCGGCTGGACACTTGAACAGCAGCCCGAATCTCTATGTGAAGAAAAGTGAGTCATGTTCGCTGTCCGACCGTGGAGGAGACTGCGGAGAGAACTCTGGACAGAATCCTTCAAGAGCCGCCTGCCGGCCAGGTGCGCTCAGGTGCCTTCAACTCCATTGCGTGTGCGGTTCTTCACTCGATACATGGCTTGATCGGCCAGGCGCACCAGTTCGACCTTGGATGTGGCATCCTTCGGAAACGAAGCCACGCCGAAGCTGGCTGTAGTCGTCACGGTAACGTTTTCTTCCAGCTTGATGGGTGTCACGTTCAACAGGCCGCACAGCCGCTTGGCTACTAGCAACGCCGCATCTTTCGTGGTCTGGGGCAGCAGCAGGATAAACTCGTCGCCGCCGTAACGGTAGGCGGTATCAATGTCTCGCAAATGCCCTTTGATCAGCTCTCCAATTTCCCTTAACAGCCGGCTTCCGCACAGATGGCCGTGGGTATCGTTGACGGATTTGAACCGGTCCAGATCAAAAAAGATCAAAGCAAAATGATAATTATAGCGCTTCGACCGGCTGAGTTCTGCGTCGATCATGTAATTGAAGTAGCGGGAATTATACAAACTGGTGCAGTCATCCGTGATTGTCAGCTCCTGAATGCGCTTCACGTACATCGCATTCTCGATCGCGATCGCCGCATGATCTGCCAGCGACGTCAACATCGACAGGTCTTCAGTTGGGAAAGACTCTTCAAAGCAATTGATCAGCTCGATCACGCCGAGAGTCCTGTCTTTGCTCTTAAGAGGAACGCAGGCGACGCTCTTGATGTGGGGATGAATGAGGCCGTCGATCTGTTGGGAAAATCGGGGGTCTTTGGCAACATCACTGACGATCGCGGCCTCGCCGGTCTCGGCAACCCAGCCGGCCAAGCCTTCTCCAATCTTGATCCGAAAATCGCGAATGCGGCTGGCGTCTTTGCCAATCGCAATCTGAAAATGAAGCTCTTGCTTCTTTTCATCAACCAGCAGCAGAGACCAAGTGCTGGGTTTTAGCAATTCGCTGATTTTCCCCATAATCAAGGTGAGAACTTCCTGGAGATCCAAAGTGGAGGTCAATGCCTTGCCCACCTGATGAAAGATGGAAAGCTCCTCTACCTTTTTCTCCAATTCCTTGATTTGGTCCTGTGTCGGCATTTCTCGAAATAGTAATCAAAACGCGCTGCGGTAGTATACAGGATTCTCCACCCTTGGACGGGCAAAGCCTTTGCTTCCAACGCCAGAGAGACATCACGCGAGCATTCAAGCCGAAGCGCGGGCAGGTAAGGCACATTGGCCGCTCAGACCACGTATATCGGCTTGCTCATCACTAATTCTTAGAGCAGTTGGCGAACGCTGCTGTCTTAGAGTCCAAGCAAAAATAACTTGGAATTCTGGACTCGTCGTCGTCCTCGTACTCGGCCTTCAGCATTGAATGTCAGCCCACAGTTGCTTCTCGGCCATGCAAGAGCCGAGGACGAGAACGACGACGAGGACGAGTGAAGCCTCCCAGCATTCTGTTACCATCAAGTACAAGACTGCCAACTTAATCTTGCGCAGGCCCTCAGCAGACAGGAAAGATCAGCAGAACAGGTGTAGGTATTTCAGGCCAGTCGCAGTATTGAAGAGCACCACCTTATCGTGAGCCTGCACGAAGCCGGAAGCGCAGAGCTTCTTGAGCGCCGACAACGTGGCAGCGCCTTCAGGCGCCATGAGCAATCCTTCCTTCTCACCGGCCCAGCGAAGATCTGCCAGCATTTCGGCATCGCTCACAGCCAAAGCCGCGCCTTGGCTCCGGCGAAGAATATCCAGCATGAGGAAGTCGCCGATGGCTTTGGGCACGCGCAGTCCTGCGGCTTGCGTGAAGGCGTCGGGCCAGGCTTCGGCTTTTGGACGGTTTTCCTGAAAGGCTTTGACGATGGGGGCGCAGCCATCGGCCTGGACACAGACCATCCTTGGACGCTTCGATCCTACCCAGCCAAGCTGCTCCATTTCTTCGAAGGCTTTCCACATCCCAATCAAGCCGGCGCCGCCCCCTGTCGGGTACACAATCACATCGGGAAGATGCCAGTCCAATTGCTCGGCCAACTCCAACCCTAGCCGACTCATCTTTGATCCAAAGCCTCGCCAATCCGAGTTCCTTGCCCAGATGCCGAGCCGGCAGCAGTGGAGTGAAGCCCTCGCCCAAAGTGATGATAGCAGCCTGCGGCGCCGGTAGCAGTTCCGTGTACCGCCACATGGACTTAGCGCGTCGGCGCAAATCTTCCCGCTTCAAAGCGGCCCGAACCGCCGGCAAATTGTATCTCGCCAGCAGTGGCATTCCGCATTCGCACAAGTTGACGAGTTGATGGGGCGAATGGCGCCTGGCGCAGGCACTGCATTCAAGATGGGTGAGGTAAGTATCCAAGTAGTCCTCCAACAGTGGCAGGTTGCAGGCCTCAGGTGTTGATTTGAAAATCATTGGCACTTGTCGCACAGACTCAAAAGGTGGTGGGGCGCCATGGATGAGCAAGTGGACGCCGCCTTGCGGCTTGCTGGAGATTGGACATTTTTTCCGGTCTTTCGCACGGCTTTTCGGTTGTTGTGAGCGCGGTCTGCGTAGAGCCGTCACCAAACAAGCGTTTCGCTGGCGGAAACGCACTGACTCGACACGAAGCGTCGGTTTGACGCAGCCACCCTGGGAGCGCGGGGGTGCCGCCCCCCACGGGGCGGGCGGGGGCCGCGCCCCGGG
>JAKEER010000022.1 GCA_022616615.1 Acidobacteriota bacterium | reverse complement strand
TTCTTCGCGTTGCGTCGAATTGAACCACATGCTCCACCGCTTGTGCGGGCCCCCGTCAATTCCTTTGAGTTTCAGCCTTGCGACCGTACTCCCCAGGCGGGATACTTAACGCGTTAGCTTCGCCACAGGGGGATTTAACACCCCCCACAGCAAGTATCCATCGTTTACAGCTAGGACTACCAGGGTATCTAATCCTGTTTGCTCCCCTAGCTTTCGCGCCTCAGCGTCAGTTGTGGTCCAGAGAGCCGCCTTCGCCACCGGTGTTCCTCCTGATATCTACGCATTTCACCGCTACACCAGGAATTCCACTCTCCTCTCCCACACTCAAGCCAGACAGTCTCAACTGCAGGCCACGAGTTAAGCCCGTGGTTTTCACAGCTGACTTATCCAACCGCCTACGCGCCCTTTACGCCCAGTAATTCCGAACAACGCTTGCCCCCCCCGTATTACCGCGGCTGCTGGCACGGAGTTAGCCGGGGCTTCTTCCGCAGGTACCGTCGTTAGGTTCGTCCCTGCCGAAAGGGTTTTACGTACCAAGATACTTCATCACCCACGCGGCGTTGCTTGGTCAGGCTTTCGCCCATTGCCAAAAATTCCCCACTGCTGCCTCCCGTAGGAGTCTGGACCGTGTCTCAGTTCCAGTGTGGCCGTGCTCCCTCTCAGGACGGCTACTGATCGAAGCCTTGGTGAGCCGTTACCTCACCAACTAGCTAATCAGGCGCGGACCCCTCTTCGAGCAAATTGCTCTTTTCAACCCCAAAACTTGTGTCCCGAGGTGTTATGCGGTATTAGCCCTCCTTTCGGAAGGTTATTCCCCACTCGAAGGCAGGTTGTCCACGTGTTACTCACCCGTGCGCCACTCTACTTACCCTTACGGGCTTTCGCGTTCGACTTGCATGTGTTAGGCACGCCGCCAGCGTTGATTCTGAGCCAGGATCAAACTCTCAATGAGAATTTGATGTTTGATTGTCGTTTAGGATGGACTCAAAGAATCTGATTAGGCTGGTCTTACACAGTTGTCAAAGATCGCTTCTGTAAAGCCCGCAAACTATACGCCAGCACCTAGGGTGTGTCAACAGCTTTTTTCAGGAAGGAGACTTTTTTCTGGGGATGAAAACATCCCGCTAGGATCCCTGCAGCAACCCCATTAGCAAAACTTCCATGTCGCTTTTCAATTGCCTGACGAGGGCCTGCACTTGAGCGCCATCCGCCCCCTCCGCCATGATTCGCAGCAGCAAGGGCTCGGTACCCGAATAGCGAACCACCAGCCGTCCCGAGTCTCCTAAACGATCCTCAGCCCGCTGAATTAGGTCAGCTATATCCGGGGTCTCTAAAGGAATCTTCTGGCGAACCTTCAATCCATCGAGAACCTGAGGATAAGGGTGATATTCGTCGGCAAGCGCATCCAAGCTCACGCCGCGGCTGACCAGCACTTCCGCCAGTTTAACTGCTGTCAGAATGCCATCGCCCGCCGTGTGACAGTCGCTGAGAATCACATGACCTGAAGGCTCACCACCCAGATTGGCACCACACACTCTCATCATCTCCAATACATATCGATCGCCCACAGCCGCACGCAGGAAGTCGATGTTGCGGCCATTCAGAGAGCGCTCCAGCGCGTAGTTCGACATGATCGTGCCAACAACTCTGTTCCCCTTCAACTGTTGACTGCCTTGGAAGTGGAGTGCCAAAGCAAAAAGAACGTAATCCCCGTCAAAAACCTTGCCGCTGGCGGTTACAAAAAGAGACCTGTCAGCATCTCCGTCAAACGCGACTCCTAGATCAAGCTGACGCTCCTTGACCAGAGAGATCAATCCTGGGAGGTGGAGAGACCCGCAGTTCAGGTTGATATTCTTCCCGTCTGGCTTGTCATTGATCGGTTGGACTGATGCACCCAATTCGCGGAATACCGTCGGCGCGATCGCATGCGCTGACCCATTGCAGAGGTCAAGCCCGATCCTCAGTGACGACAGCTCAGCCTTGGTCTGATTCTTCAAGAAATTGACATACTCCCGTGCCAGTTGAGTGGAATCCAATCGCGAGGGCTCAGCAGCGGTACCCCGATTCAGCTGGCTATCGGGAAACTCATCAATCAGCCTCTCGATCTCCACCTCTTCGGCATCTGATAGCTTGAATCCATCTCTCCCGAAGACCTTAATGCCATTGTCTTGATAAGGATTGTGCGACGCCGAAATCATGATGCCCAGGTCAAACTGGTGAAGGCGTGTCAGATACGCCAATCCCGGAGTGCTAATCACACCCACATCCGTTGCCGCGTCTATCCCCGAGTTCGTCAGGGCTTGCACCAACGCTGCAGTGATCCATTCTCCGGAAGCGCGGGTATCGCGTCCAACAATAATCCGAGGCTCGGTTCCGGCCTGCTGCCACTTTTCGACTAATGCCCAACCGATTCTGCCCAGGGTCTCTTTATCCAGTGGAGCCTCACCCGCTACACTCCGGATGCCATCCGTTCCAAAGAGCTTCTTCATAACGCCGGTAAACACCTTTCCGTCAACATCATTTCATCGCACCCATACGCACGGACTCACAACCCCCTCTAGTTCAGCCCTGCTTTTCCCTGCTCCACAGGCCTGGGGACAATTGTTACTTCAACCTGAGTGTCCTGGTCGCCGGCCAGCCGTACCACTGGGTCGTCAATGTAAAGGTGCAGTCTAGATGAAAAATTTGACGATCTGCCCGAAACGTCCAGACTGTCAGTTGAAATAGACTGCACTGCAGTCAGATGGCTCGCAGGGCCTTCCAGCTCCGCCTTGTCGGGCTGACAGATAACCGACCTGAGTGCGTAACCTTCTGCCGGCTTGCCCAAGATTCGAGGATGAATCACCACAAGCTTTCTCGCGGTCGGTTCAAAGCGCAGCCGAATCTTGCTGGGTGTAATCTTAGTAACCGTCACACCAAACGGCACAGTCAGGTTGTTCTCGCCCAAGGGATAGGTGCGTTCCCCCGGACTCCAATCAGAGAGGTCGATTGACGCCGTCACTTCTGACGCGTCGATCCGCTTCACGAGACTGGAACTGGCGCTCAAGCGAACATCCACAGAGCTCACCTCCCCCAGCACTTCGACTCCTTTGGGTGAGTTTCTAAACTCCAATGGGACTTTGAGGCCAACTTCCGATTTGGGCTCACCATTTAGAGCAATCCAGAGGAGCACCGCCAGTACGAGGGACACGAGCTTCAGTTGTGCGTTTCGCAGAAGGAGATTCCTAAAGTAGCGCAACCAGAGAATCATCGCCGCTCCAGCATTGTCGACAGCCCAAATTCCTTGTCGTCCGCTTCTTTTCCGGCAAAAATTGCTTCCAAACGATGGCGTAGTGAATCGCCGTCCAGGCTCCGCTCGATCTGGCCGCCAGCAACCACTGAAATGATCCCGGTCTCTTCCGAAATCACTACGACGACGGCATCAGACTCTTCTGTGACCCCAATCGCAGCACGGTGACGCGTGCCCAGCTCCTTGCTGAGTTTCGGATTCACCGTGAGAGGCAAAAAACAAGCCGCTGCAGTAATCCGGTCTTTCTGGATGATCACGGCGCCGTCGTGGAGCGGCGCCCCAGGAGAAAAAATCGCGACCAGCAGATCGTACGACAACGCAGCGTCGATTGCGATGCCGCTTTCAATGTAGTTCTTCAACCCAATGCTTCGTTCGATCACGATCAAGCCTCCTATTCTCTGGGACGCAAGAGTGGTAGCAGCCAAGACGATCTCGTCGTAGGTCTCCACGAAGGGGTTTTGAGAAAACTGTCGAATCAGCGGATTCTTTCCGATATTCGCGAGCGCGCGCCGGATCTCGGCCGCAAACAGAACAATGATTCCGAAAACAAAATAGGGGAGGATGTTGGTGAGAATCCACTGGATCATTTCCAGGTGGAGCCAGCGCGTCAAATAGAAAAAGATTGCCAGAAAACCCAGTCCCAGGGCCATCTGCACAGCGCGCGTCCCTCGAATCAGCAATAGCAGCTGGTAGATCAGGGCACTGACAATCAAGATGTCAACGATGGCATTCCAGCTTAGTTTGTCGAGGTTGATCAGTTCAGTAAAGCTCATTGGGCTTTGGTCTAAGCCTCCCGCACGGCGTCACACAGGGCAACCACCTGCCGACTCTCTTTCACGTCATGGACTCTAACAATATGAGCACCTTCCAGGACAGCCATCGCGCAGCACGCTAAGCTGCCTAGCAGCCGCTGTTCCACAGGCACATTCAGGATCTTGCCAAGGAAGGACTTCCGCGAGGCTCCCACCAGAATCGGAAGTCTAAGCCGACTCAGAACGGCCAGATTCTTTAGCAAGATCAAATTGTCCTCGGCTGTCTTGCTGAAACCGATGCCCGGATCCACAATGATCTGCTCTCTCCCAATTCCGGCAGAAACTGCCCTTCGAATGGAACGCTCCAAGCTTTCCAAAACGACCTTGAGGACGTTTCGCACTCTGGGCAGATGATGCATCTGCTCCGGCTTCCCGCGTGAATGCATCACAACCAGGGCCGCCTTTTCCGAAGCCACCACTTCTGGCATTTTTCGGTCTAGGCGCAGGCCGCCCACATCGTTGACGATTTCGGCACCAGCCGAAATCGCTGCATGTGCCACCTGGGCCTTGAATGTGTCGACTGAGATTGGAATGCTCAGCCGCTTGCGGAGCGCCTCGATCACGGGAACGATACGCCGGATTTCTTCGGTTGGGGGTAAGACATGAAGGAAAGGCGGCCGCGTCGATTCTCCTCCGATGTCCAGAATATCCGCACCTTCTTCCTCAAGCTGCAGTCCTCTTGATACCGCGTCGCGAAAGCGGCGCCGCCGGCTCTCTTTGAAAAACGAATCTGGCGTTACGTTCAATACTCCCATGATGAGGGTCTTCCCGCCGAGAACCAACCGGCGCGAGGGAAGCTCGACTTCGTATCTTTTCCTGGCCTGCATGCGCCTCGAACCAGATGAGCAGAACTGATTGCAAAAACCGGGGAATTGACTTGGCTTGCCGGCTCGCAGAAATCAGATGGCTGTTAACGGAAGGCTGGGAAGAGGAGCGCAAGAAGGAAAGGGTGTTCTTGCGCTCCGCAGGACTCTAGGCTGGCGCCGGTTTTTCTCGCTGCTTATCTACCAATGAAGGAACCGAAGGAGTCAGTGACTGGACGACCTGCGTCTTCCGCCCCTCTGGGCCTCCAGGCTTGGAGCTGGCAACCGGTTCCCCTTTTTCTTCCAAGGGAATGTTCTGGATGATCATGCGCACTTCGTTGGCATCCAGAACCTCACGCTCAAGCAGAGCCTCTGCGATGCGGCACAAAGTTTCCCGATTTTCTTCGAGAATTTTCTTCGCCTTCTCGTATCCCTCCGAGATGAATCGCTTGACTTCCAGATCGATCTTAATTGCGGTGTCCTCGCTGTAGTCACGATGCTGGGCGATCTCGCGCCCCAGGAAGATCTGCTCCTCGCGTTTGCCAAAAGTGAGTGGTCCGAGGGCCGACATTCCATAGTCGCACACCATACGGCGCGCCATTTCCGTAGCCTGCTCGATGTCGTTGCCCGCTCCCGTGGTCATGTGACCCAGGAACAATTCCTCCGCTAGGCGCCCCCCCATCATGATGGCGATCTGGCTCTCGAGAAAGTCGCGCGTGTAGGTGTGCTTGTCGTCTGAGGGCAACTGCATTGTCACACCCAGCGCCATTCCGCGGGGGATGATCGTCACTTTGTGCAAGGGATCGGCATGGGGCAGCATGGCTGCTACCAGAGCATGTCCAGCCTCGTGATAGGCGGTGTTCCGCTTTTCCGCATCGCTAATGATGAGCGACTTCCGCTCCACACCCATCAGCACCTTGTCCTTGGCGCCTTCGAAGTCGGTCATAGTTACCGACTTCTGGTTGTAGCGGGCTGCGTTCAGGGCTGCTTCGTTCACCAAGTTCGCCAGATCAGCACCCGAAAATCCAGGCGTGCCGCGCGCCAGCACCGTAATGTCAACATCTTCCGCAAGCGGAATCCGCTTCGTATGAACCTGGAGAATGCCCTCCCGCCCCTTCACATCGGGACGCGCAACGATCACGCGCCGGTCGAATCTTCCCGGGCGCAGCAGGGCTGGATCGAGAACATCTGGCCGGTTCGTGGCGGCAATCAAGATGACGCCCTCATTCGATTCGAAACCATCCATTTCCACCAGCAGCTGGTTCAGCGTCTGCTCGCGCTCGTCGTGGCCACCCCCTAAGCCGGCCCCACGATGGCGGCCGACGGCATCGATTTCATCGATGAAGATGATGCACGGTGCGTTCTTTTTGCCCTGTTCAAAAAGATCGCGTACGCGCGAAGCTCCCACGCCGACAAACATCTCAACAAAGTCGGATCCGCTGATCGAAAAGAAAGGAACACCCGCTTCTCCGGCAATCGCCCGGGCTAGCAGCGTCTTCCCCGTGCCCGGAGGCCCAACCAGGAGAACGCCTTTCGGGATGCGCCCGCCGAGCTTCTGAAACTTCTGCGGCTCTTTGAGGAACTCAATGATCTCTTGCAGCTCCTCCTTGGCTTCCTCAGCGCCCGCAACATCCTTGAATGTCACCTTCTTCTGCTGCGACGAGAGCAGTTTGGCGCGACTCTTCCCAAACGAGAGCGCCTTGTTACCGCCGCTCTGCATCTGGCGCATGAAGAATATCCAGAAACCGACAAGCACAACGAAGGGAGCCCATGAAATCAACGCCGTGAGCCAGGGACTCTGGGTCTGCTCTTTGACTTTGACTGACACACCCTTAGCGATCAGCGTCTTAAAAAACTCAGGATAGTTGGGCATCGTGGTCTTGAACGCGCTTCCATCCTTGAACTTGCCTTTGACGTCGCTGCCCGTAATCTCCACACTGCTGACATTGGACTTCTCAATCTCGTTGAGAATTTCAGAGAAGTCTCTTTCCTTCTCTGCACCGCTCTGCGTGCGCTGGACCACCTGCCACAGCAGAACTCCAGTAATGATCAACACAACCCACAACAATAATGTCTTAACCGTTGAATTCAAACGAACCCTCCAAGCCCCTCAAAGCCTCTCTTCCTTGCTTAACATTCCGAGATAGGGCAAATTGCGAAATCTGTTCAAATACCCCAGCCCGTACCCGACAAGATACTCTGATTCCGAAGCATCGAGCACAAACGCGGCATAATCTGCATTGGTCGAAATGCGCCGAGATTCTGGCTTGTCAAGCAGATAACAAATCTTGAGCTGTCGCGGTCCCCCTTGCAGAATATGCTTCGTGATGTAATCGAGCGTAATACCCGTATCCAGCACACCTCCCACAAGCAAAATGTTGCGGTCATGGGCATCTAGTTCAGGCGAATAAAGAATTCTCTTGATACTCGCGACGCGATTTTCGCCTTCATCAACGTCCGCCTTCATAAAATAACATAACACTTCCCTGTCAACTTTCCGAATCAAATCTGCCATAAAGACAAAGGAATCTTCGAGTAAGCCGACAACGCAGAGATCACTACCCTGAAAATCCTTGTCGACATCGCGTGCGATCGTTTCCACTCGTTTCCGAATCTGCTCTTCCGTAAACAAGACCTTGGTTCGGCTCATCGATCTTGACTCCTTTCTTCGACAACCACACGGTTCCCGCTTCTGGTTCGACTCGCAACCGTGTTTTCGGTTGAGAAAGGGAAGTCCCGGACGCAAACTACCCGACCTGCCAAGACCACAACTGGCCATGAAGCCCTGCACCGTCTGGGAATCCTTCTCTGAGCAAACATTTCCACCACTTGTTTGGGAGAACTCGCGCCCGGCGGGAAGTATACATCGGCAGGTTCCCAGTTGCGAATCAAGAATCCAACTTCTAGTTCCGCACCACTGAGAAACAGCTCCCATTGATTCAATGCATCCCGATCATCAGAAGGAGGATCGAGCCTGGCTTCGAAGCGAGTTCCGGTCTCAGCTAAATCAATTTGCCCCGGAATGCGCAGAGTGTAGCAGAACTTGTCGGGCTCACCGCGTGGGGCTGGGACTTCCAAAACTAGATGATTAAATTCTCGGAAACACCTAAAGCGGCCCGTCTGAAACGACTTTCCGCTCTTGCCTTCCCGCAAGAGGTTGACGATTGAGGCAACGTCGTGGAATGACATTCCCAGTCGTCCCTGGGTCAGCATGGCCAAGGAGTGGCGAATCAGCCTTTTCTGCAATCCGACCGGAAACGATAGCAGCTTCTTTAGGTCCCAAATGACCCTTTGTCCCGCAACCACTGCCTCGCGGTCAAATACTTCGCTCGCATAGAACTGCAAAGCCTCCGTTTCTTCGCGAAGGATTGCCGCTGTGCCCGCCAGCAATGGAACGATTCGCGGATTGTAACGGTCTCGCAGATTTGGAATCATTTCCTGTCTGAGCCTGTTCCGTAAGAATTGAGTGTCCTGGTTTGAGGCATCTTCTCGCCAAGCGATTCCGCGAACTTCCAGGTACTCCACTACTTCACGCCGCTCTATAGAGAGCAGCGGCCGAATGAACAAGCCACTTTGGTAGGGCATGGCTGACAACCCAAGTGTTCCGCTGCCACGCAGCAAGCGCATAAGGAGCGTCTCAGCCTGATCGCTCATCGTGTGCCCCACCGCTACTCTTTGGGCACATGCTGTGGCTGCGGCTTTAGAAAGAAAACCATATCGCCGCTTTCTCGCCCAGTTCTCCAGGCTCCCTCTGCGCGCTGCCACCTCCCCGGCGGAAATCTTCTCTGAAATGAACTCAGTGCCCAGGCGCTTCGCAAGGTGGCGAACAAACTCTTCATCACCGTCCGATGACTCTCCGCGGAGATTGTGGTTCAAATGTGCCACGATCAAGTCCAGCGCATATTGCTCCCGAACCCCCAACAAGAGGCTGAGGAGCGCCACTGAGTCTGCCCCGCCCGAAACCGCCACAATCACCCGATCTCCACGCTCGAGAAGGCGGTGCGACTTGATGGCTTGAACGAATTTCTCAAAGACTAAGGACGCATTCATAGGTTTTAGGAATTCGCAGCAACACCGGTTCAACAAGGCGTGGAACGATTGCTAAACAGACATAAAATTGCAGCCTCTAAGCTTGCAAAGTTTGGATTAATGCTAATCAAACGCTCTGTCCCAAGCAAAGGTGCGGCATTTCATCCCCAGGCAAAATGAGTTTTCATAGCTTCGGTCATCTGAGAAGGCGCTCAACCAGTTTCATCCGCCGAGCAGCGTGAAAGACTTTTGGCCGTGGGCCTTCGAACAGGGCAAGTACCAACCTTCACTGTCCTCCCATCTGAGAAACTGTTTGAGTTACCCAAACGCCTGGTTTAGACTTTTTGACCAGATGAGAAGAGAAATGAAGGCGAGCAAGAAAAACGCGCGGTTGCCGGGGTTTTTGGTTCTCTGGCTGAGTTTGGCGGCCCTTCCCGCCGGGATTCAGGCTGGCTATAAGGTCGTCCTCAAAGATGGAAAGGTTCTTGAGGCGCGCACCAAACCGGTTTCTATGGAAGGGCATTACCGGTTTACCGACAGCCAAAACCAGTTTCACTCGATTCCAATCCAGCTCATCGACGTTACCGCCACACAGGCTATGAATGCGGGAGAGCAACCGAAATCAAAACCCGCCAAGGTGCTTACCAACGAAGACCTTTCGACCAGCAAGCAAACTGCCCCCAGGCCGGTGAACACCATCGGCAATCCAGAGGCTTCCTCCTCCAGGGTCGAGGCCTCCAAGAATTCCAAAGCCGCTGCTGGTCCAAAGAACGGTGAAGCCTACTGGCGCGGCCGGGCAAAGCAGATTCGCGACGAGATCGAAAATGTGGACAGGCAGATCAAGGCCCTCAATGAAAAGACTAAATCGGGCAAGGGTGACGGTATCAAGATCGGATTCGAGACGTACAATTCGGTGATTTACGCCGACTTCGAGAGCCAAGTCAAAGAGCTTGAAAAGCAGAAAGAGAAGTTGCAGAAAATGATGACTGCCCTCGAGGAAGAAGCCCGCAAAGCCGGGGCGTTGCCTGGGTGGCTGCGATAGTAATGAGTGATGAGTTGTGAGTGATGAGTTCTAAGGCAGGTCGGCCTCTTTTTGCCGCCTTCTGTTTGGATGCTCAGTTCAGCACTCAGTACTCAACTCATCACTCACTACTTTTCACTCATCACTTTTCACTCATCACTATTTTCTATGCCCTACGAAGCTGTCATTGGTCTTGAGGTCCACGCGCAACTGCTGACCAAGACCAAAATCTTTTGTTCGTGCTCCACGGCGTTTGGTTCTCCGCCGAACACGAACACCTGCGCGGTTTGCCTCGGCTTTCCTGGCGCGTTGCCTGTGTTAAACCGTGAAGCGGCTGTCATGGCAACGAAAGCCGCGCTTGCCCTCGAGTGCAAGCTGAATCCGGTTTCCATCTTTGCCCGCAAGAACTATTTTTACCCGGACTTGCCCAAAGGTTATCAGATTTCGCAGTTTGATCGACCGCTCGCCGAGCATGGCTGCATCACTATCGGCAGCAACGGTTCAACCAAGAGAATTCGCATCAAGCGCGTGCATATGGAAGAGGACGCCGGGAAATCCATTCACGACGGCTTTGCCGATTCCAGCCGGTACAGCTACATTGACCTGAACCGCAGCGGAACTCCCCTCATCGAGATAGTCAGCGAACCCGACCTTCATTCACCCGAAGAAGCTCATGATTATTTGACGCGCATGAAAGTCATTCTCGAATACCTGGAAGTTTGCGACGGAAACATGGAGGAAGGCAGCCTTCGCTGCGATGCGAATATTTCGGTGCGCCCTGTCGGTGAAACAACACTTGGCATCAAAGCCGAACTGAAGAACCTCAACAGTTTTCGATTCTTGAAGAACGCCCTCGAATACGAAATCGCGCGGCAGATCCAGGTTCTCGAAAAAGGCGGCAGCATCGTGCAGGAGACGCGTCTCTGGAACACGGGCGAGCACCGCACCATGTCGATGCGGAGCAAGGAAGAAGCGCATGACTACCGCTACTTTCCTGAGCCCGATCTTCCGCCGCTGGTCATAGATGAGGCATGGCAAGAAGAGATTCGCGCCTCCATGCCCGAGCTTCCGGAAGCGAAGAAGAATCGCTTCGTCACTCAGTACGGCCTTCCCGAATATGACGCCGGAGTACTAACAACGTCTCGGGCATTGGCCGGCTTCTTTGAGGAAACAGTATCGCTTTGCAAGAGTGCCAAGGCAGCTTCCAATTGGATCATGGGAGACCTTTTGCGCGACCTCAAGGAATTCAACCAAACCATTGAAGACTCTCCGGTCAAACCGAAAGCCATCGCCGACCTTATCCGGCTCATCGAGAGCGGCGAGATCTCAGGCAAGATGGGCAAGGATGTTTTTGAGGTGATGTTCCGTGAAAAAAAATCTCCCCAGGAAGTGATCGCAGAGAAGGGACTTAAACAGATTACCGACTCCAGGGCGATCGAAAAGGTTATCCGCGACATCATCGCTGCCAATCAGAAAACTTACGAACAATACCGAAGCGGCAAGAAGGCTGCGCTAGGTTTCTTCGTCGGCCAGGTGATGAAAGCCACCCAAGGACAAGCCAATCCAAAACTCGTCAACGATCTTCTAAGAAACATCCTGGATGCCTGAGGAGGGCGCTATGACACGCAATGGGAATGAGTCACACCACGAGATCAGCGCCTTTTTCAAGGAAGAGTTTCTGAAGCACAAAGCCCGGCTTGAACTTCAGAAGGAATTCTATTCAGACAAGGCACTGAGCGACATCGAAACGGCTCTGGACAAAATCATCAACGATATGGACACAATTTGCCGGCTCGATCAGTTCAGCCAGCTCGCCAGCCAGCTCCTGGAACGCATCGACGTTATCACGAATCTTTCCGGGTCGCCTTCCAAATACTCTCAGAAAATTCATTAGCGCAAATTCCTCGACTTTTTATTGAACCGCAGAGGCGCAGAGACGCAGAGAAACCAGTATACTGAGGTGGCTTCTTAAGTAACTGCTCAGCTGCTGGTCTCGTCCTATTGAAAACGTCAGGAATCGTGACCCGGTTTCGTCACAGCGCTATTATCCGCGTCTTCGCGGTTGCTTTTTTCTTTTTGACTCTGCATGCCAAAGAAACTCCAGCTCCACGAAACCCACCAGGCAGCGGGTGCCGTCTTTACGGAATTCTTCGGCTGGGAAGTTCCCCAACAGTTTTCCTCGGTGGAAAACGAATACGAAACGCTCCGACATTCTGCGGGCCTTATCGATCTTTCCTGTTCCGGGATTTTCGAACTGAAGGGTGATGATCGAACGCGCTTTCTTCATGGAATGGTCACGAACGATATCAAGTCGCTGACTCCCGGCAGCGGCTGCTATGCGGCTTTTCTCTCTCCTCAGGGACGCATGGTGGCCGACCTGCGTGTGTTCTGTTTAGAAGAGTCTCTGATCCTAGAAACGGAACCCAGCGCGGGCGAGAAGCTGGCCCCTGCCCTGCGCAAGTACATTATCGGAGACCGTCCGCAGCTGCTAGATCGATCGGAGGAACTGGCGCTGCTCTCTTTGCAAGGTCCCAAAGCAACTGAACAGCTTGCCAGGCTTGTCTCCCAGCCGCTAGCATTGGAAGGATCTTGCGATCATCTCGAAACAACACTGGCGGGCGCGAACATACGTGTCTGTCGAGTCAATCGAACCAGCGCTGGAGGGTATGACTTCATCATGAACCGCCAGAGCCTGCCTCTCGTGTGGCATTCGATTCTGAAGATTGGCAAAGCCGACGGACTGTTACCAGCTGGCTTCGAAGGCTTTAATGTGCATCGCATAGAGGCAGGCATTCCGTACTATGGACTGGATATGGAAGAAAACACGCTGCCGATCGAGGCCGGGCTCGAACGAAACGCCATCAGCTTCACCAAGGGCTGTTACATCGGCCAGGAGTCGGTGGCCCGCATTACCTATCGTGGCCACGTGAATCGGAAGCTGTCCGGCTTCCGGTTCTCAGGCAGCCGCCCAGCCTCCAAGGGAGACAAAATCTTCAAGAGCGATCAGGAGGTCGGATGGATCACCAGCAGCGCGTACTCGCCTCGCTTGCTAAAGGCGATTGCTCTTGGCTACCTGCGAAGGGAAGTTCTCGAGCCCGGCACGGGAGTTCTCGTTGAAACCAGCGCGGGGACTATTGAGGCTGAAGTGACGCTGTTACCATTCGTTGTCCCTTAGATTTTCCCCGAGTTTCCCGTGGTTATTTCTCCAATCCCGACCAATTCCTGAAATGTCTGTCTTCAAATTCTCAACCAACATCGAAGTCCGCTTTCGGGACTTGGACGCCCTCGGGCACGTTAACAACGCGGTTTACCTCACCTACTTTGAAATTGCCCGGTTACACTATTGGAAACAACTTTTTGGCATCGAAGCCTTCGATCGGTACAGCTTCGTGGTCGTACGTGCTGAGTGTAACTATCGCTCTCCGGCTCATTCGGGCGAGATGCTGAAGGTGCTCGCGAAGGTTTCCGAACTCAAAAACTCGAGCTTCATTTTCGAGTACCAAATTGTTGAAGTGCAAACGGGACGCCTCGTCGCCGACGGGTTGACTGTTCAAGCCTGCTTCGACCCAGAGGAGAAAAAGACCAGACCCATTCCGCACGAACTGCGGAAGCGCATCCTCGACTTTGAAAAAGTCGAAGCCTAGACCACAGTGGAAGTGATTTCTGAAGGGAGGTTTCACATGCGACCCGGTCTCTCGAATCTTCACCACCTTGCGGCTCGAGCCGCGCTCGCATCGTTGCTTTTGCAAGCCCCTGCCAACCTCAAAGCGCAGGACGCTTCAGCCTGGCCTCAGTTTGGAGGCCCCTTCCGCAACTTCACCTCACCCTCGAAAGGCTTGGCCAATTCCTGGCCAGCCCAAGGTCCACGCAAGCTTTGGAGCCGTCGGCTCGGCGAAGGGTACTCAGCGATCGCCTTAGACTCCGGCAAGCTGTACACAATGTACCGGATTTCAGCTGGCCAGCAGGCCAGCAAGTTTGACCGCGAAGTCATCGTTGCCATGGACGCACAGACCGGAAAAACTCTCTGGAAAGATCAATACGATGCGCCTTTTGAGCCTGGTATGAAAATGGAGAATGGCCCCGGTCCCCACGTCACACCCCTGGTGGCTGGAAACCAGATTTACACGATTGGTATTACAGGCAAGTTTTATTGCAAGGACAAGAACAGCGGCAAGACGCTTTGGTACCACGACCTGATGAAAGAATACCAGGCGCCCCGCCGAGACCGTGGCTATTCCTGCAGCCCTGTTGCTTACAAGCAGACGGTCATCCTCCCCGTTGGAGGCCAGGGACAAGCAGTGATGGCTTTCGACCAGAAAGACGGCACGGTAGTCTGGAAGAAGCACGATCTGGCCTCTTCTCCCTCTTCTCCTCTGATCATCAACGTGGACGGCCAGGACCAGCTTGTGGCGTTCCTAGGCGACGTCATTGCAGGATTGGATCCGAACAACGGCAACTTGCTGTGGAGCCATCCTCACAAAACCGACTGGGGACTGAACATCAGCCTGCCGCTGTGGTCTGAAGGAAACCTGCTGTTCTGTACTTCGGCTTATAGCGGAGGCAGCCGCCTGCTGCAACTCTCTCAGCAAGCCGGCAAAACCACGGCAAAAGAGCTATGGTTCACGAATCGAATGCGGGTTCATATCGGAAACACAGTTCGCGTTGGCAGCTACATCTATGGATCAAGCGGAGACTTCGGCCCTGCCTTCTTTTCAGCCGTGGACATCAAGACCGGCCAGGTTGCGTGGCAGAGTCGGGGTCTTTCCAAAGCAAGTTTTGTCTTTGCAGACGGGAAATTTATTCTCATAGACGAGGACGGGAATCTGGCCTTGGCGACAGCTTCACCGAGCGGCCTGCAAATTCATTCCAAGGTACCACTATTGAGCCACATCGCCTGGACGGCACCGTCCCTGGTGGGAACAACACTGTACGTGCGCGACCGGAAAAATCTTATGGCGCTGGATGTTGGGGCTTCACGATAGCGGGGGGAAAGCGCCTGCACGTGGTGAGAGAAGTAGGATGCGTTGGCGCTCTTGCCAACGCATCGCTGGATATTTTCAATCGGGGTCCCAGCGGTTGATGCAAATCCGGCGCAGCCTTTCGCCGGAAGAATGCCGTGCTCAGGTTAGGGCGGAACCAGGCGGCGGTCGCTTCGACTGCGCCTGAACCCAGTGCTCAAAACGGCAAGGATGCCACGGAGCATGCGCAACGGGCGAGCTTCATCGCCAGCCGGTCTCGCCGGTGCTGCCACTTCTTCAGTAGTGCCCTACTTTGCAACTGAGAAATTGCGTGCTCGCTCAGCCGTAATGCTTCTTCCAGGTCGCACTTGCGATGTTCATAATAAATAGCCAACTCCTCATGGACATCCTCAAGGAATACTTCTGAGCGTTCGCTTAAATCCTTCCACAGCTGGACCGCCTCAGAGTAATTCTTTTGGGCTTTGAGGCTGGCAGCGATCCACTTCACAGCTTCGATTTGCAGCGCCGCAGGCAAGTCGCCCCGTAGCGCCGCTTTATTCCAACTCATCGCCAGTTCCCGCTCCCCGAGCACGCCCGCATATTTCCCTGCGCTGAAAAGGTCCACCGGTGCCAGCCCTTTGCTGGACTGACCAGAAAACACTTCGCCAACGCGCAAAGCCAGCCTGGCCAGCGTTTCGATATCCTGGCGGTTGTGGCTCAGAATGCCGCCAACGCTCTGAGGGTTTCCTGTGCGGGCATAGCGAAAGTAAAGCTGAGGAATCAGATGCCCTGGCACGTCCTCTTCACGCTCAATCCCGAAGAGCTCGCTTTCCAGATTGGCGAGACAACAGTTCCCCAAACGGAGTTTCCAGAGCCGCCGAGCCGGATGGAGCAAGTCGAGATGCAGCGCTCGGGCCAGCGGCCAGCGCTGGCGCGCCAGCACAAACCGCGACTGGAGCAGCGGCACATCGAAAGCCTTTCCGTTAAAAGTTACCAGCACCTGCGTGGTGGCAAGGCTTTCCTGCAGCGCCAGCAGCATGGCGCGCTCTTCGTGGTAGTCGCGCATTAGATACTGCTCGACGCAAAAGCCAGAGTCGGTCCAGCGCCCCAACCCGACGAGAAAGGCAACCGTTCCCACCCCGCCCGCCAGTCCGGTCGTTTCTGTGTCTAGAAAGACAACGCACCGCAGATCACAACTCCGCTTCCGCCCGCCCAGCAATTGAATCAGACGATGAATCCACGATTCTTCTTGCTGACTGCCTGGACCGAATGCAGCATCAGAGACGCGATGAAGGAACGAACCGTTCGAGTTACACTGGATAACTCCGCCAAAGGTCTGGGCAGACCGATCCGTCGCGCGGCCGTCCTCTGGCCGTTGCCTGGGCCCCGGCCTTCGCATTCTGCTCCGAAGCTGCTCCAGACTTGCTTGAAGCGTGGGGGACTCAGCCGCGGCAAAATCGACTGCGCGGTCCGTGGCAGTTGCACCAACCGGTGAGCTGAAGCGGGCTTTGTTTCTAGTTCTTACCTGTTGTTGCTCGGCCAGCTTGTCAAACAGATTCATGAAATTGGATCAGTAGAATTGGGGAATCCGGACGGTGTCATTCCCGCGAAGGCGGGGATCCAGAACGTCGCTGCCGTCAAAGGAGGAACTGGATTCCGGCTCGCGCTGCTGTCATTCCAGCGAAAGCGGGAATTGGCCGGAATGACGGAGAATAGAGACGACCGCAAACGACTGTCACGCAAGCTAACCGTGCTGGCAGGAAGGGCGCGAAGAGAACCTACTCACTGACGGAAAAACCCTCTCGAATAAGCCGATCTCCTGAACGGATCCTTGCATTCTTCGCGCCTTCACGGTTTCACGCTTGTCGTTGAGCCCTTGTCAGAGGATCGCATTCAGAATCTCCAGCGCCACCTGCTTGGCCCGATCGCCAGTCTCCCCGCGCGGGCCCACACAACTGGGACAGCCCTCCTGGCACGGACAGCTCCGGATGAGCCGCGCTGTTTCCCGCGACACACGGTCATGCATCTCATATAAGGGCTGGCTGAGCCCGATGCCACTCGGGTAGTTGTCATAAATAAAAAGGTTCGGCTCGAAGATCTGGCTGGGAAGATCCGTGCCCCGCTGAACTGGCTTGACTGCTGCCGGCGCCGATGTCTTGCCCACCAGATTCTCTTCGATGGTCACCTGAAGGTCCCGCGGGTCGCACATCAGGAAGAGCGCGGCCATCTGGCGCATGGCCTGGGCCAGACCACGGACGCCATTCAGCCGGACCGACGGAAGATAAGGCAGCGAGTCCATTAGCGCCTTGGTCAACGTGAGCCAGTACGAGGTTGTGTGCATCTCTTGCTCGGGCAATTCCAGATCGCCCGCGCCCACATTTTCTAGCGTATAAAACTTGATTTTCTTGAAGCCAACCACCTGCGTCGTCAGGTGAATTTCGCCATGATTCTTGACCGCACCCCACTGTAGTCCCTCTTTATCAAGGGAGGACAAATCGGACCGTCTTCCGTTTCCAAATGGGGACTTGAGCGGAGTCGGCTCCGATTCGAACGTATCCAGAATGCGCACCTGGGTGTGCGAGATGGCATCGGTAAAGTAATCCACATCCACCTGTTTCACATGGGCCCGCCGCTCCTTGTAATCGAGCTTCTCGACGAAGTACTGCTGGCCTTCGTGAATGTAAATGGCCTTCTCATGCACCGTTGTTAGGGCGCTGGGGAAGTCTACCTTGCTGATGATCTTCGGCTCTCCCGTCACGTCGAGCACGACAAAGTTGTCAGAACTAACCGATCTGAGGCTTACCGCATCGGCGGGGTAGGCTTCGCTGGTCCAGTGCCACTGTCCGCCGGCGGCGTGCACGAAACCGTTCTCTTCGAGAAATTTCAGGATCTCCGGAGTTTTCACACGGCCGAACTTCTCTCCCTCAGTGAAAGGCAGCTCAAAAACCGCGCACTTGACATGGTTGAGCAGAATCTCCAGGTTGTCCGGATTAATGAGGCCATGCTCGGGCGATTGGCCGAAGAAGTATTCCGGATGCTCGACGATGAACTGGTCGAGCGGCGCACTGCTGGCCACCAAGACGGCCGCCGAGGTTCCACTGCGGCGCCCCGCGCGGCCAGCCCGCTGCCACGTGGAGGCGATGCTCCCCGAGTATCCCGCCATGACGCAGACCTCCAGACTGCCAATGTCCACGCCAAGTTCCAGCGCATTGGTAGCCACCACGCCCAGGACTTTGCCGTCGCGAAGATTCTTTTCCACCTCCCGGCGCTCCAGCGGCAAATAACCGCCCCGATAGCCTCGGACAAGATCCCGTGACAGGACATTTTTTTCCAATGCGTCTTTGAGATAGGTAACCAGAATTTCTGTCACCAGCCGGCTGTTCGCAAAGACCAGCGTCTGCAGTCCTCTTTTGAGGAAGCTCAGCGCTACGGAACGGGTCTCGTTCACGTAAGATCGGCGGATGCCCAGTTGTTGGTTGACTACCGGTGGATTGTAGAAAACGAAATACCTCTCACCACGCGGTGCGCCGTTGTCATCTACCAGCTCGACGTCCTCTTCCAGAAGCTTCGCGGCCAGCTCCTTGGGATTAGCAATCGTCGCAGAACAACAGATGAACTGCGGCTTCGATCCGTAGAAGGCGCAGATCCGTTTCAACCGCCGTAGAACGTTCGTTAGGTGACTGCCAAAGACGCCGCGGTAGGTATGCAGTTCGTCGATGACGACATACTTCAGATTCTCGAAAAGCTGCACCCACTTGGTGTGATGCGGGAGGATGCCGGCGTGCAGCATGTCGGGATTGCTCACGACCACATGCCCCCGAGCGCGGATCGCCTTGCGCGCGTCCTGGGGCGTGTCGCCATCATAAGTGAAGGTCTTGATGTCTCGGCCGCTGAGCTGTATGAGCTGGTAAAGCTCTTCCATCTGGTCCTGAGCGAGTGCTTTAGTCGGAAACAGATACAGAGCGCGCGCATCCGGATGGGTCAGGACAGCGTTCAGCACCGGAATGTTGTAGCAGAGCGTTTTGCCCGAGGCCGTGGGCGTCACCACCACGACATTTCGCCCGGAAAGCGTCCTCTGAACGGCTTTAGCCTGATGCGTATAGAGCCGCTCGATGCCGCGCTTCTTGAAGACTTCGACAACGAGAGGATCGAGCTCCTCAGGGAACGCTGCATATTTGGCATCCTGCGCAGGGAAATGTTCGACGTGTGTGATGCAGGGCTGCAGTCCGCGCGACAGCTTCAACTCCTCGACAATCCCGGAGATGGAGAGCTGAGGACGGGCCCTGGAAGGCGACAAGCGATGATTTGCCATAGGAAACGCGCAAAAGAGAGCTTGAGGATGCGAAAACGTGCTTGCAAGGATTGGGGCTTAGTCTTAAGTCTTGCTCCAGAAGTCGCTTTTTGGGCGTCGTCGAATGGAACAGCAAGTTCTCTGGCGCGCACGTCCGGAAAGCGATGAACTCCTTCTTATGACGAAGGTTGTCAGCTTCTGCCTCAAAATCATCCACACTGGTCAGGACAAAAGACCCCCGTCAGGCAGCTTGAGGATGACATTCTCAGAGCGTGTCATATAATACTCGAAATGCGCCGACGCGCAATTCCCATCGCGACAAGACAACCCCTGGCCGCCGGGTCACACGGGCGAATAGATACCGCTTGACTCAAATCAACCCACTTCAGTACCATCACCGCGTTTTGGCACCCTGCCGGGGTGCTTCAAAGGAAAAGGGAAGTGGGTGCAAACCCCACACGATCGCGTCACTGTAAGCGGCGAGCGGCTTTCACCAGGACGGGATGGGCCGTCAGTCACTCTCGATTTTTCGAGGGGAAGGCTTTGGAAGCTGTGCTGACCCGCAAGTCAGGAAACCTGCCCCGGTAAATCATCCTTCAACCTTCGCGTCAAAAGGTCGAGACATCCGCAGGGTTTTCCTCCCCGCTGTTGTACCCGCCTGACGCCACTTGGAACCTTCCAGGAGGCATCCATGCATCAACCCATCTTTGTCATCGTGGCCCTATTGTGCTCGTGCAGCGCCTTGCTGGCTCAAAGTCTGAGAGGAACCGTTCTGGACCCGCAAGGAGCAGGTGTTCCTCACGCCCAGGTGAGGCTGTATCTTCGTGAGAACGGCGTGCAACTGAACGCCACGACCGATCCGCAAGGCAAGTATCGGTTTGACCGTATCACCGCAGGCGAATATGTGGTCGAAGCTGAAGCCGAAGGCTTTGCCCGAACAGCGGCGCAATCCGTCCAATTGCAACGGGGGCATGCGCTGGTGTTGGACATCCCCTTAAAGCTGGCGGGCGTCGCCCAGGAGATCGTGGTCACAGCGGCAGGCAGCGCCCAAGCAGGGGAGGAAGTCTCCAAAGCGATCAGCGTTGTGGGCTGGCAGGAGATTCAAGCGCGCGATGAGTTCTCCATCGCTGAAGCGCTTCGAACGACAGCGGGCCTGCGCTATCAGCAACTGGGCGGCCCCGGAGCCCTCACATCCCTCAAGACGCGCGGGCTGCGCAATGAGGACACGGCCATTCTGATCGACGGTCAACGGCTGCGCGACGTGGCCGCGCCGCAAGGCGACGGATCGGGGCTGCTGGGCGACCTGATCGTGACGAATGTCGACCGGCTTGAAGTGCTGCGCGGATCGGGTTCTTCGTTGTACGGCACCAACGCCATTGGAGGTGTTGTGAATGTCTTCACCGATGAAGGCGGCGGACGGACGCGTGGCAGCCTGTTGGCTGAAGGCGGCTCACTCGGACTTTTTCGCGGACGCGCCCAGGCTGCAGGCGGGTTGCACGAAGATCGCATTGCCTACAGTGTGGGCGTCGGGCATTTGAACGTGTCCAGTGGTGTCGACGGCGACGATGCCGCGCGCAATACCAGCGGACAGGGCCGCATCCGCTTTCAGTTGACGCCGTCAGCCTCACTTTCCGCTAGGGTTTATGTGGCGGACAGTTTTTCACAAGTGAATGAAACCCCAGGGACCGCTGGCCTTCTGCCGCCTACGGGTATTATTCAGGCGGTGCCGCTGAGTCTGTCAGAATTGAAGCGCTACGAATCGGGTGTGCCTGCTTCGCAACTGAATCTCAATGGGGCGAACTTCATTCCTTCGGCTAACGACCCCGACTTCCGGCGTGAGGCTCGCTTCTTCTCCAGCATTGTGACCTTCGCTCAACGCCCCAACGATGTCTTCGGGTATTCCGTCAATTATCAGGCATTGAAGACCGACCGCGCTTTTCGTGATGGTCCTGGCGGCATTTCCTTCGAGCCGCTTGGGAACACCCGCACGGACTATGATGGCCAGCTGCATACGGTGAACGCCCGCGCAGATTTTCGTCTTGGACGCTCTCAGCTGGTGAATGCAGGCTACGAGTTCGAGAGTGAAAGTTATCTGAACCACTCCTTTCAGGTGCGCCCTTCGGACAACTCCAGCGTGGATGTCACTCAACGCAGCCAGAGCCTTTTCGTTCAGGATCAGCTCCGGCTGCTAAACGGGCGGCTGTTTCTTTCGGCTGCCTTTCGCACCCAGTTTTTTTCGCTGAACATGCCGCAGCTTGCGCCGCTCACGTTCGCGCCGTATCAAGGAATCGCGTTTGAAGCGCCGCCGGATGCCTACACGGGAGATGGCTCCATCGCCTATTCTTTTCAAAGCTCCGGAACCAAACTCAGAGCTCACATTGGAAATGGCTATCGGGCTCCGTCGCTTTACGAACGGTTTGGAACGTTCTTCGGCAGTTTTGGCTATTCCACCTACGGCGATCCGCGCCTGCGCCCAGACCGTTCGATTGCTGTCGATGCAGGAATCGATCAATCTCTCTTGAACAACCGTCTACGCTTGTCCAGCACCTGGTTCTACACACGGCTCCAAGAGGTCATCGTGTTTGATTTTTCCGGCGCCATCAGCCCGGCCACCGATCCATTCGGAAGGTTCGGCGGCTACCGGAACACGAACGGCGGGCTGGCTCGCGGTTTCGAGTTCAGCCTGGCTGCGTCGCCTTCTCGTTCGCTAGACCTGTCTGGCAGCTACACCCACACCAACGCCGATCAACGCCGGCCACTGGTGCCAGGCATCATTCGTTCCTTTGCTATTCCCGATCACCAGTTCTCAGTCGTCGCCACGCAGCGCATTGGCGAGCGTGTCTTCGTTAACTTTGACCTGATTGTCTCCAGTTCTTATTTGGCACTAGTATTCGATTCCAACACGTTTGCCAGCCGGGCCTTCGAGTTTGATGGGCTTGCCAAGGCCGACCTCGGCATCAGCTATCGGTTGCCGCTGGCGGAGAACCGGAGTGTTAGATTTTTTAGCAAAGCGGAAAATCTGTTTGACCGCAAGTATTACGAAAGTGGATACCGGACGCCGGGCGCGACAGCCGTCGGAGGGATTCAGTTTGAGTTCTAGAAAGGAGTCGTTCCAACGGACTCTGGATGGGACGATGCAAACCGCGGAGACGCAGAGGCGCGGAGAGTGAATCGGAGAGACGGCGAATCAGTAGGGCGCGCCGCTTTCCCAAGCGCACCACCGTCTATCTACGAATTTGGTTAGGCAGCGTCAATAAATAAAGGTATCAACTCTGGGTGGCGCATACATCGTGCTTTTTGCGATGTATGCGGACTGTACGCACACATGACAAACTGCG
>JAKEER010000237.1 GCA_022616615.1 Acidobacteriota bacterium | reverse complement strand
TGATCCGGTAGGGACGCGGTGCTCCGCGTCCGTGTTGGGTTTACCGTCGCGGACGCGCAGCAGCGCGTCCCTACCCTTGAATTTTTTCACAGCTTCAGGGGCTGGGGGGTGAGGGGGATACCTCTCTGGCAGATCAACTCCCGTGACTCGGCTCTGGGTGAGGATCTTAAAGCACTGTTAGAAACTCCAGCTGTGTGCTCGCCCCTAACCCCTCTCCCGCGCTGGGGCGAGGGGGACCGAAATCCATCGAGTGTTTCGAGAGACAAAGAGTGTCCTCACTATATTCTGTAATTCTCAGTAGTCGAGGCTGATGCTCGTAACCTTGAGCATGAGGGACCGTGAGTCGGTATTCACGCCGTAAGCAGCGGGAGAAAAGATGCGATTGCTGTTAATCTGAAGCTTCGCCGTTCCTTTCCCTTCTGGCTGCAGGGCGACTTCAAACAAGGCTTCAAACGGCGTGTCATCGTGAACGGAGTAGCCGTTAGAAATCGTTCTACCATCCTCGTCGGTAAGGTACAGCTCAACAGGATAGGCGAGCGCAGGCGGCAGGGGGATTTGGCCGCGGACGCGGATTCGAACCGACGGCCGGGAGCTGGACACGGTGACTCGCATGCCAGCGATTGCCCAGCCGTCTGCTTGCACAGGGTCGTACGTCAGATGATCGTTTCTGGTGTACACTTTGACGCGCGAACCCTTCGGAATGGCCCGTTCGTAAAGCAACGAGAAGCCCCTCTGTCCTTCAGACAGCCACTGGTTGACTTGTGGAGCCCAGTGGTTGTTTGGCAGTTGACTGGGACCTTGCCAGCCATCGATGGTCACGACGTAGTCTGAAGTTCTCACAAACGAGAACAGTTCCTCGGCGCTGGCGGCTCTGCCAATAACCGCCATGCGAAACCCTTCTCTCCAATCTGGAAAGGTCCCGTTGAGCACATAGAACCGCAGGTTTTCGCACGTGTAGTAGGGATGCACTGGAGTGCTTCCGACAACCAGCTGACGAAGACCGGTCTTTTCTGCGTGCTGCAGTATTTCCCCGAGCGTCTCCTTGACTTTCCAATCCTGCCGCTCATCCTCGGGAGCTGGCCGCGAAAGAACAGCGACGGATTGCCTTAGGGTCAACGCGCTGAGAACGACCAGCGCCACCACCACACCCATTGTTTTCCAGCTTCTTCGACCGGCCCATCGAGGCCTAGAGAAGGCATAACTCACGGGCACAAGAAAGTAGAAGGGAACGACCGAAAAGTCGACGACATTGACTTTGGAAGGATATGCAGCCAAGACCACATACTGCCCGGCCAGCAGTATCAGCAACGCCGCCGTACGTTCGTTTTTCCATCCCACCCGGGTTCGCCAACGGCCTAGCATCGCCAAGGCGGCAATAAAGGCCAGGCTTCCCCAGATCCAACGAGCTCCGACACCAGCGAAATGGAACTGAGCTACATTTCGGTAGTAGAACAAAAGACTGTCGGCGGTGCTGCCGATTCCCGCAGCCGTTTTGGTAATGGATGAAGTCGAGCCGGCCCACCCGAAGTAATAGCTGAATATTTGCGGCAAATTGGGCGCATAGAACCAGCCTGTCATCACAACGACCAGACCTGCAGCGCGGGCCAGATTGGCCCAGCGGCGAGAGCTTTGGTCGCCTGTCTTTCTTGACAGGAGCCAGGCGGCGATGAGCATCGCCTGCGGCAGATAGTAGATGGCCAAAGAGGACTTGAGGAGCAGAGAAATACTGACGATGGCGCCATAGAGCAATACCGCCCGGCGTCGCTGCAAACGGTGGCTTTGAAGCAGAACCGCCGTCGCCCACACATAGGCCGCAGCGGCCGCATAGTCTGGCATGAAGCGGCGAAGGGCGAAAGAGATCGTGGCAGGTGAAAACGAGACAAGGCCGGCGGCGAGCAACGCAGCCCAATCCCTGGCGCCTGCGTAGCGAAAGAGGAGAAAACTGCCCCAGCAGAAGGCAAAGAGAAACGGAGTATTGACAAGGTAGGCGTTGGCTGGATCCAGTCCAAACAGCAGATGGGTGGCGGTTGCCAGCGTCACGTAAAGCGGAGGCACATGCCAGCTCCCGTTAGTATACTTCTTGATATAGCCCGTCCAGCCAGCTTTTTCGATCAGGTAAAGATCGTCGTAACTCTGGTTTTGGTAGACCAGAGCGTCGTAGGAGGGGGGGTTCACGAGCGTGTTTCGCCGGAGCCACTGCCGGGTCAGAGCGCCCGTGAGAACGCAGAGTATCGCAAGCAATGCCACAACGCACCGGGCTGCGCTGAGCTTTCTAAAGCGAGTCTTCATGGGCGCCTCAGGTCCACTTCCGGCTAAGCCAAAAAACGCGCAGGTACCCTCGAATAGTGCGCATGAGCTTCATTTTGCTTTTGCCAAGCCGCTGCGAGCCATCCAATGGCATCGCTACTTCCGAAATCGTGGCCTGGACCCGGATCAGTTTTGCCAAGAGTTCCACCATGCTTTCGAACCCAGCACTCTCCAGAATCGTCGGACCATAGCGGTCCTGCAACCGTTTGACAATCGGAGCATTGTATAAGCGAAAAAAAGAACTCATCGTGAGGATTCCCCGGATCCCTAATAGTTCTTTGACTAGCGTATTGGCGATATGGCTCAGAAGAATTCGCAGCAGAGAGGTGTGGCTAATCCCTCCTCCATAAGCGTAGGGGCTGGCCAGCACGACATCGAATCCCTCCAACCGGCGGACTAACATTTGGCGCAGTGTCTGGATTCTGGAGGTATTGTCGCCCTCTAACGTGACGACCCAGTCGGACTCGTTCAGCAACGAATGCACCTGTGCGAATCCCGTGCCAAAGGCGGCGCCTGGCCCGCGATTGCTCTGATGCTTCAGCACTTCAACCGAGAGCGATCCACGGTGCCGCATGATTTGTCCCGAAGTGTCATCGGTGCTGCCGTCGTCCACGAAAAGAATTCGGCATTCGAATTGTCCATCGAGACTGGCACGCAGCTCCTCGAGATGGCTCATCAATCGAGGAATATTCGGAGATTCGTTGAGAACGGGAATGATGAAAAATAGCCGAGGAGCAGCCAGCATCTGTCAAGTCTTGGGGTTTTCCTCTTCCTGGAAGAACTCAGGATTCAATTCACGAATCTCCTCCAGATGGCTTCGGAACCACTGTACCTGCAGTTCCATGCCCTCTTCCAAGCCAACGCGTGGCCGGTACCCTAGCAAATAGTTCGCCTTGGAAACATCGACCCGGCGCTGTCGCGGATCCTCGTAGAGCCGAGAGAAGTCCGTGTAAGGAATGAAACGCAACTGGGGCTTTTTCTGAAGGCCGGCCAGGCGCCATACCAGGTAAGCCAAGTTCACGATGCTGATTTGGGCGGAACTGCCGACGTTGATGACCTCGCCATCGGCATAGGGGGTTTCAAAAACCTTGAGGGTCGCGTCGATCGCATCAGAGATATATGTGAACGGCCGGGTCTGATTTCCGTCGCC
>JAKEER010000236.1 GCA_022616615.1 Acidobacteriota bacterium | reverse complement strand
CGCCCAGCGAGGAGGTTTCATGCGTTCCCACTTGTATCGTTTTTTGAAATGGCCGGAGGTAAGGCAAGCCGCGCAGGAGCGGGCGGTGATCCTGATTCCCGTTGCGGCCATTGAACAGCACGGGTATCACCTGCCGGTGGACATGGATAACCTGGCCGTCGAGTATGTCACTGAGGAGGCAGCTCGCCGGTCGGATGGATTGATTCTAGTGATGCCGCCGGTCCATTACGGATTTAACGAACACAACATGGGCTTTCCAGGGACGATCAATATCCGCGAGCAAGTGTTTATGGATTTCTGCTACGACATCGGGCACTCGCTCACTCGGCAAGGCTTTGATCGCATTGTTTACGTCAACGCTCATGGAAGTAATCAGATGCTGTGCAACTTGGCGGCGCGGAGACTGGTCAATACGACCGCGGCACTGGCAGCGGCTCTGCCGCATTGGAACCTCAGCAAGAAAGTCGTGGACAGAATCAGAGAATCAGAATTTCCAGGAGGCATGGCCCATGCCTGTGAGTTTGAAACCTCGATTTACCTGTATTTGAAGCCTGAATTAGTCGAGACCGACAAGATGGCGGCGGAGACTCCCTCGAAGCTCTCCAAGTTCATGTACTCAGATCTGTTTGGTGACAGTCCAGTGCACTTCGTCAACCGTTACAGCCGGGTAGCCCGCAGTGGTGTCGAGGGAGATCCTTTCAAGGCAACGGCTGAAAAGGGAGAACAGATCGTCGAAGCCGAGATCGATAACCTCATCGAGTTTGCCAGGAACTTCAGGGATCTCCCTGACCTGCCGGACGTAGACTTCAATTATCAAAAGAACGTTTGATTTTCTCCTGCCCCGGGTCAGGCTGAAAAGCCTGATGCACGCGAGTAGGCCGACCTTTCCAGGGGAGCTGTGAAGAAATTGAGGATTGGCCCCTCCCGGTAAGACCCGGTAAGAAGCGTGCGCAGGAGCGCCCGCTCCACCGGCGTGGAACGTGCGCTCCGCGCGCGTTTTCGGCTGTGGATGCGACACCGGGCTGTTTCAGGGTTGCCCGATTCAATTTTTTCGCAGCTTTAGGCTGACCGCCACCGGGTGAGGCAGTCCAATGAAGATCTCGGTACGGCTGTCCGAAGTTGCAGTTGGACCATTTCCTTGGGGCGATCAGCGGAGAGTTGCAACCTGCAGCCACTGCGAGGGAAGCCCTGGAGGCCGAGAGAGTTGTTCTGGCCGCGGTTGAATCTCTGAAGACTGGACGTGAAGTCACCCTGCACGCATAGACTTCAACGTGAATTTCCACAGGGACGGAAGCGGATGAGTCTATCTTATCAACCCTTGATGCCCGGCCAGTCCGGGTGGCAGTCGGTTGAAGTTCCAGTGGGCCGGGGAATAAGCGTCTCCCTGGATGTGTTCGAACATGTCAGCGAACATCCGGGTCCCTCGGCACTAGTAGTTGCTGGAGTTCACGGCGATGAATACGAAGGTCCGGCAGCCATAGCCGATCTAGCGTCACGATTGGCGCCTCAGTCACTCCAGGGCAGTATTCGGCTGATTCCTGTGGCGAACCCTTTCGCTTTCGCGGCGGGAACTCGAATTTCTCCGATCGATGGCATCAACTTGGCTCGAGTCTTCCCCGGCAAAGAGGAGGGATCGCCAACCGAGCAACTCGCTCATGTGCTGTTCCATGAGTTTGCGATTAAGGCGGACTACCTGATCGATCTGCACAGCGGCGGCGTTGAGTACGAGTTCTTGCCGGTGGCAGGTTTTTATGGCGAAGCCCGTGACGAAAACCCTTCGTTTCGCGCCGCGACGGCGATGGGGCTGCCGGCCTTGTGGCAGCTTCCCGAAACACCCGGTGTGTTCTCACGAGAAGTCACCCGCGCCGGCAAAGTGGCGACCGGCGCCGAATACCTTGGAGCCGGACGACTATCGAAGGAAGGCGCAGAGGCGTACACCCGAGCCGTTCAGTCGTGCCTGGAACTTTGGCAACTGCTGAAGCCATCTGGCTCTTTACCAGTCGCGAAAGCCAGGGTGTTTACCAATGACTGGCTGCTCGCCACGGCGACGGGCTTGTTTCAAAGCCAGCAGAGACTCGGCGACCAGGTGCGAGCCGGCGACCCATTGTCAGCCATCGCCGGGCGTCGAGGGGAAGTGCTGGCCCAGATCATCGCCCCACATGAAGGAGTCGTCCTCGGACTTCGAAGCAAGGCGCATGTCGCCGAAGGCAATTGGGCTGTGTTATTGGGCAGAGAATTATCTTGAGAGACTTGTCAGCATGAAGCGCGAGTGGCTGGAATGCCTGGTGTGCGGCGCAGAGTATGTATCCTATCGAGCCGATGTGGAACGGCGCCTGCGTAAAATGGGCTGAAACGGTCACACGCCCCTTTGAGCCGCTCCCAGTGCTCGAACCCAAGTTCGACAGCGTGGAAGACCTTCTTGACCCCTGAAGGGAAATTGCACCTACTCCCGCTCTACCTTGCCGGAAACGTCCTTCTAAGCACGATCACCTGACTCTCCTCTATGACCCATCTGGATCTCGCCATCATCCTTGCCTATCTGGTTCTAATGCTCGGCATCGGCCTTTACTACCGGCGCTACGCTGGCCAGGGTTTGGAGAATTTCTTTCTGGCAGGCAGAAACATTCCGGGATGGCTCAACGGAGTCTCGTACACTGCGGCTATGGTGAGCGCAGACGCGGCTACCGCCTATGGAGGGCTGGCTGTCGTGACTGGCGTCTTCGTCTGCTGGTGGTACCTGAGCCGGTTTGGACTGGCCCTGTTCGTCGGGGGAGTGCTGTTCGCGGTTTATTGGAGACGGCTCGGTCTGTTCACAAGCATGGAGTTTTATGAGCTGCGTTTTACGGGGAGAGCCGCGGCTCTGATGCGTTTGTGGATTGCGATCCGCACGTCGTTTGTCGCGATGGTTGCCTGGACGGGAATTACGCTTTTGGCCGCTGCAAAGATCCTTGGCCCCACACTGAGTCTCTCCACAACCCAGTCGATGCTGCTGATCGTGCCAGTGTCGCTGGCCTACGTTTCTCTGTCCGGCTACAAAGGAGTGGTCGTTTCCAACTTCATTCAAATGGCCATTTTTCTAGTGGGGGGAGGTTGTCTGGCTCTGAAGACGCTCTTTCACTTTGGCGGCCCTGACGGCTTGGCGAGAAAGGTATTGGAGCTGGAGGCTGGAAGACAAATGCTCAGCCTGTTTCCGCCCGCTGAGCATGCGGTGTTCCCTCTGGCGGCGGCCCTTGCCTGGTTGGTGGGGCAGACCATCGGCTACGGTGGTGATGCTGCACCCATGGGCGGAGCCATGGAGGGTCAGCGAATCCTTTCCACTCGCTCGCCACGAGAAGCGGCCCACATGTACGTCGTCACTGCGCTCACGATGTTTACTCTGGTGCTGTTGGTTTCGCTGCCTTGCATCGCAGCCCCCGTTCTGTGGCGGTCTCTGCTTGAACCTGGCGCTGACCGCGAATTAGCTTACGGCCTACTGATGAAAGAGCTGCTGCCTTCAGGCGTGATGGGGCTGGTCGCAGCCGCCATGCTGGCGGGGGTGATGTCTACCGTCGGTGACAATCTCAACTTCGGCAGCCAGGTGATGGTCAGCGACATCTACCGGCGCTGGATGGTGCGCGGCAGGTCCGAGCAGCATTACCTGCGGGCGGGCAAGCTGTGCATGCTGCTTATTCTTTTTTTGTCGCTGACAGTGGTTTACCACACACAGATTATTTTTGATGTTGCCGTCTTCATGTTGCAGCTCAGCGCCGCGGAACTGCCCGCCAACTGGGCGCAATGGTGGTGGTGGCGCTTTAACGGCAAGGCCCGGCTGGCAGCTTCCTTCGGCGGAGGTTTGATTTTTAGCACCGTAGTGCTCGGGCCGCGGATCCTGACTGGATTGGGATTGGAACGGGCCGAAACTCTTATCCTGCCCTGGTGGTATCAGACTTTCCTCGTCATGGGGCTGACCACGCTCTTGTGGGTGAGCGTGGCGCTCCTTTCGAAACCAGACCCGCCCGAAGTGCTGGATCGTTTTTGCTGTCAGGCCCGGCCGCTCGGGAGTTGGGGCGTCGTGCGAAAACGGCTGGCACAGGCCAGCGCAAGTTTCTCTCCGTCAGCGGCGGCGGATTGGAAGACGATCGGCAAGGGGTTCGGGCTGGCTTTCTGCGGCGCCACCGCCGTTGCCATTTTCATTCTGGGAATTTCGAGTCTTTATGTCGCCCGAAACACCGCCGGGATAGCCTTTCTGATCGGTTCAGTTCTGCTGTCGGTTTTCTTCGGCCGGGCTCTGTCAGAGTACCTGGATCATCTGGAGAAACTGTGAATGCAACAGAACCCGGTCGTTCTCGGCGAGGTAGGCGGGTTGGGGGTTTCCCAATCTGCGTCCGTTCCTCTCGCGTCTCTTGAAGCTGTCTCACAGCTTCCTGGAGATTGGACATTTTGGCTCCCCTCCTCGGCTGAGGAGGGGCGGGTGCTGGCACAGCCTGCGCCGGGGTGGTGCGACCGGTCTTTGCGGAAACCTCCAATCGGGCGCTTCGAGTCACAAACTGCATCTTCGACACGAAACGCTCGAATGATGATTTTCGGGTCACCCTTCAGACCACCCCCGTGCCGCTGCGCGACCGCCGTCGCTGCGCGGCACTTCCCCTCCTGATCTCAGGAGGGGAGCCCGAAAAACGTTCCAATCTCCAGGAAGTTGTCTCACAGCTTCAACTCAGCGGCCGGTTCTTTTTCTGGTTTCGGCTCTGCCGGGTCAGGGAACTGCGCAAGTTTCCAGAAAACGTAAAATTCTTCAAAAAGAAACTGATCGAAAGCAAAGAGAAAGTTGCTCACAGGAAAGGTAACGCATACGCTTTTCGGCATCACGTCAAGGCAAAGATTCTTCTACCAACAGACTTTTCTTCGCAGAAAAGAAATACTCCCGTGAGAGGGCGATTATTCTCTGTGATGAATCAAAATAGTGGGGACCACCTTTCAGGGGCCGATCAATGGAGGTCAGTTGTACTCCCACGAGGTCCTGATAGAACGCATCCCCGTTGTGGCTTTCGATCTGCAGGGGGGCGGCGGCTTGAATCCCAGTTTCGAGGCGGTCAGTCAGTCCTAGAAAAACCTAATTCTGTTCTTTTGATCTCTTTGATCACCTATGTTGTAAGGAGGCAAAAAATGACTGAGAAATCAAGATTGAGACAGCAGCTAGGGTTCAGTTTGCTCGCCCTGCTCATGCTGGGCTCAAGTGTCTTCGGCCAGAGTGGCCGCGGCGCCATCACGGGCGTGGTTCAAGATGCCACAGGTGCTGTGGTACCCAATGCCGAGGTTCTGATTGCGGAGAAAAGCACAGGGGTTGAAACCAGGGCAAAAACCACCGATGCAGGAGTCTACCGGGCACCTTATATCCCGCCAGGCAAGTACAAACTATCGGTAGCCGTGAGCGGTTTCAAAACCGCAGTCCGGGACAATATTGAGGTGCTCGTCGCCCAGACTATTACAGCCGACTTTACCCTTGAGTTAGGCGAAGTCTCGCAGGAGGTCACGGTTTCTGATGAGACCCCGCTGTTGGAGTCTTCCACCTCTGAAATTGGCACGAATACCACCGAAAAGGAAGTCCATACCTGGCCGATCCAAGTCAATGACGGGACGCGGCTGCTCCAAACCTTTATTTTTAGCAGCCTGCCCGGCACGCAAGGCGGCGCATTCGAGGGGAGTATCAACGGCGGCCAAAGTTACAGTCACGAGGTATTGATCGACGGCATCTCCGCCGGCGCTTTCAAATTTAACGGTAACGCTGGCCTACACGCGCCCACTTTGGATGCGGTGAGCGAATTCAAGTTGCAGACCGGCGCCCTTTCCGCACAGTTTGGTGACACCCAGACGGCGGTGGTCAACTTCGGGCTAAAATCGGGCACCAACGATTTCCATGGCGGCGCATTTTGGTTGTATCAGAACGCAGGACTGAACGCTCTGAATTATTCTTCAAGTCCAACGACCAGGCCCCCGGCGACTTCGCTATACCACAATTTTGGCGCCACAGTAGGCGGTCCGGTCATCAAGGATAAGACCCATTTTTTCTTCTCCTACGAAGGAGAGCGGGAAGAGGACTATAGGGTAGGCAGTAGCAGAGACACTTTGCCGATTGACGCCTTTAAGCGGGGGGACTTTTCCCGGCTGCTCGATGCCGGGTTTACGTTGGACCCGAGGTCTGGAACCACTATCGGCACAGATGCACTGGGACGCCCGGTTGTCTTCGGGCAGATCTATGACCCGCGAACTTCGCGCCTATTGGCAGATGGCGCCTGGATTCGGGATCCCTTCCCCGGCAACATCATCCCGCAGGACCGATTCAGCACTGTCAGCCGAAATGTTTTGAAACACACTCTGCCTGGACCACAGTTCGATTTGTTCCAGAGAAACAATCCACGAGGAGCCTTCAACCTGCCTGTTTACGACATTAACAACTGGGGCCTCAAGATGGACCATGTCGTCAACAACCGTCACAAAGTCTCAGGCTCTTACAGGCCTAATCGCACAAAACAACTCGGCTACGGAGCAGGCGACCGTTATCCTGGCATCCGAATCCCTGGTCCGGCCGCGGTAGACGATCGCACGCGGTCATATCCAGGCCAGATGGTGCGGTTTGCCGAAGATTGGACTATCAGCCCAAACAAGCTAAACCACTTTGGATTTGGTTACAACCGCATTGGGGATAAGAACCAGACTAATTCGTTTCTGTCGGGAACGAATTGGGCGACCGAGCTGGGGTTGAAAGGTGTCACCGGTGCAACCTTTCCGGTGGCTACCTTTGGAAGTGTGGGCGGAACAGTTCTCTCCGGGGGCTATCGTCAGTATGGAGGAAGCGCAACGGACACTCAGCCGTCCGGGAGCGCCATTGTTCAGGATGACTTCACCTGGATCAGAGGCAAGCATAGTTTCAAAATCGGTGGTGAGCATCGCCGCTATTATCTGAACGTCCGCTCGGTCACAACATCCGGCACTTACAATTTCAACAACGAGAACACGGCGCTTCCTGGCGACAACTTCAACAAGACGGGCTTTGCGTACGCCAGTTTTCTTCTGGGAGAAGTGCGCAGCGCCAACGTTGACATTATCAACCTCACGCCGGGAACACGCGCGCGAACAAGCGCCTTTTATTTTCAGGACGACTGGAAATTCAGCCCGAAGCTCACTTTCAATTTGGGTGTGCGGTGGGACATTCCCAAGCCATTCCGGGAGGCAGCAAATCGTTTGACGGGACTGGATCCGACAAAACCAAATCCCGGTGCTGACGGCTTCCCCGGCGCCTTTGTGGTTCTGGGTGACGGACCTGGCCGAACCGGCGCCAAGAGTTTCACCGGCACTTATTATGGCCAGGTCGGACCGCGGGTCGGTTTTGCCTATTCCATGAATGAGAAGCTGGTGGTTCGAGGTGGCTACGGGATCAATTACGCTCCCAACCTCCTGGACGGGTTTAACTTCCCTTACTACGTCGGTTTTAATGGATCCAATCCCATTGTCCAACGCACCGGAAGATTCCGGGAAGATGCCTCGTATCGTTGGGATGGCACGTATTCGGCGTTTACTAGAGTTCTTCCTAACACCGATCCCACTTTGCTGAATGGGCAGAACATTGGTTACTATCTACCCGAAACCAACAAGTTTCCCATGGTTCAAAATTGGAACGTCGGCGTGCAGATGGAGCTGCCTTGGAAAACGCGGTTGGAAGCGAATTATATTGGGAATAAGTCAAAGCGGCTAAACACTGCATACAAATACTACCTCAACCAGGTCGACTCGAAATTCCTTTCGCTAGGCGATACGCTCCTGGACGACATCAGTGCCCACCCGGAAATTAGGAAGCCTTATCCAAGCTTCCAGGGCACGGTTGGACAGGCCTTGCGTCCCTTCCCGCAGTATCAGGGGGTATTCACACATCGAACCAACAAGGGTCGTGGAGACTACCACTCGTTGCAGGTGACCGGAACCCGCCGCATGAATACGCTGAGTTTCTTGGCTGCTTACACGTGGTCGAGAGCAAAGTCGGATTCCGATTCAGGCCTCGGATACTCCTATGGACAAGATTTCTATAACCTGAAAGGCGATTACTCGGTGACCGGCTTCCATCGGCCGCACGACTTCAAACTCACCTGGATTTACGAGTTTCCTTTTGGGCCAAAGCAGCGCTGGGCGAAGAGTGGAGCCTTAAGCCGGATCATAGGAGGTTGGACCATGAGCGGCATTCAGCGGTACACTTCTGGCGCGCCTTTGGCCATCTTTGCCTTTGTGTATGACACCAGCGGTCTCTTCAATCCTTATTTTCAGGCAGACATCAAGCTGCCGAAGGACCAGTGGGTGATTGGCGGCAAACCCAAAGATCCCGATACTAACCGAGGGACCCCCTACTTGAATCCAACAGCCTTCGGACCGCCACCCTCGACACGCAGTGGTGCGCTTCCGACCCGGTTTGGAAACGCGGGAAGATATTTGGACGGGTTGCGCGGCTTTGCCACTTGGGGTGAGGATTTCTCACTTATCAAGCGGACGGACCTTAAGTTCCGTGAGGGCGCTCTCTTTGAGATTCGCATGGATGTGTCCAACATCTTCAATCGAACCGGGCTCAACAACCCAAGCAACGATGCCGGCGATCCGGCATCCTTTGGCAGGATCTACGGCAAGTACGGCGCCGGCCGCAACATCCAGGTTGGAGCACGGTTCATCTTTTGAGCTGTCGGTGTGGAGGGCCCTCGGCGCCGAACGTAAATGACCCTGACTTTTTTTGGCAAGGTTTTTGTCTAGCCAAGGGCTTCGCCCTTGATATCCTCGAGGCAGTGACCTTGAAAGCCCGAAGCGCCAGCGAGGGTAATTGCGACTGGCCCTCGCTGGCGCTTCGGGCTTTCAGACCTCTGGGACACCAGAAGAAAATTCTCGTGACGCGTTCAGCCGCCGGGGCGAGCGCTCGCAGGGCTGGAAATGCCCGCCAGAGAGGGAACGTTCGTTCCCTGGCAGGCAGAATGCGGCTCATGCGGAAGGATTATCTGGAAGACGCCCAGCGGCTCGAAATGTAAAAATCATCCGCTGACCAGGAGACAACCTCGGTGCATGGTCCACTGGTTACCGTGAGACAGCCCACCTGCGCGACGCCGTAACGTGGGTTTGTCCTGTGGAGAACCAGGCATGAGACAGATCATGCTTTCGCTACTGCTCCTGACAGCAGCATCTTCATCGGCTTTCCGGGCGGCGGACGCCCGAAAGCCCGGCCAGCCCGGTCGTAACCCGATCGTTCGAGTGGTAACCGTCAGTCAAGCGGAGTTGCAGCGCAAATCCAATGACCCCCTTAATGAGACGATGACGCGCCTGAATCAGGCCGCTTCCTTCCAGCCAGACATCGCCTGCCTTCCTGAACTGTTTGCCAACAGGCCTCCCGAGCCGGTTCCCGGGCCCGTAACTGCCCGGCTGGCTGCATGGGCGCGCGAACATTCTGCTTATTTGGTTTTCGGACTGAAAACAAGAATGAGTGGTGGAGTTTACAATTCCGCTATTTTGATCGATCGAAAGGGCCAGATTATTGGCCAGTACAACAAGATTCATCCGACAGAAGGCGAATTGCAGGATGGAACTCGGCCGGGCGATGTGGAGCCGCTTGTTTTTGAGACGGATTTCGGCACGATCGGCGTGCAGATCTGCTTTGACGTCAACTGGTGGGATGTGTGGAAGCGCCTGAAGCAGAAAGGTGCGAAGATTATCTTCTTTCCCTCGGCATATCCTGCCGCCCGGCAGCTTTCGGCCCTGGCTTTGATGAACCAGTATTACGTGGTTTCTTCCACAATGAGAGGCTCATCCGGGATTTACGACATCAGTGGTGAGGTAGTGGCCTCTTCCGGGCAATACCAGCAGTGGGCGGGCGCTGCACTTCCTCTGGGTAAGCGACTTTTTGAGACTGACTACCACCTGGATAAGGTGCGTGAAATACAGCAGAAGTACGGATCCAAAGTTGCGGTTACCTGGTTTCACGACGACTCCTGGTTCACCCTGGCGTCCCTGGACCCGGACTTAACGGTAGAAGACGTCATCTCGGAGTTCGGTCTAACGCCGCTGGATGATTACCGCGTCAGGGCCGCAGCGGCGATAAACAAAGCCCGCACCGATGCAGCGAGGGCGAAACCTGCAGAATAGCTTGGGATAGGAGGTCGTAGGGGACGCCACTCGGCACGGAAATGCCGTGAGCTGTCACAAAGCAGCGCACAAGCCTAACTAGTTTCTGTCGCAAAACTCGAAACGCCAGTCTCAATGCGGCTTTGCCGCTTGATGTGCGGAAAGCTGTGCCTTTCCGCAGTAGCCGGAATTTGTTCTCTAGACGCCTCCGTTCGCCTGAAGCCGCGCCTGGGGCGCGGCTTCAGGCGAACGGAGCATTGAACTTGAAGGCGGCCCACCCAACGGAAAGGCAGAGCCCTTCCGCACATCGGGCGGCGGAGCCGCTCTCTGGAGACTGGACATTTTTTCCGGTCTTTCGCACGGCTTTTCGGTTGTTGTGAGCGCGGTCTGTGTAGAGCCGTTACTAAACAAGCGTTTCGCTGGCGGAACGCACTGACTCGACACGAAGCGTGCGTTTGACGCAGCCACTCCAAGAAATGTCCAATCTCCATCGGGCGGCGGAGCCGCTCTACGAGAACTCGAATGATTTTTGTCCCATGTGCCTGTCCAGCGCAGAAGCTACCACTTCACCTGCTTGAGAAACTTCAGACTTTGCGGGATTTGCTGGGCTGCCGTGGGCGACTCGTCTTCAATAAAGTAGTATTTCACGCCAGCTTGCTCGGCAGCCTTGAGAATGGCGGGCCAGTTCATTTGGCCGGTCCCCAGAGTCACGTCGTTGCTTACGTCGCTCTTGCCTGTCAGGTCGCCGGTCTTCACACCTTTCTTCATGTCTTTCACATGCATCAATTCCCAACGCTTGCCGTACTTGGCTAGAAGCTTCGCGGGGTCCTGGCCTGGATGCACAATCCAGAACACATCCATTTCATAGCGCACGTGCTCGGGCCGCGTTTCCTGCACCAGCAAGTCGAAGAGCGTCCCCTGCCCGTGGGGTTGAAACTCGTAGCCGTGGTTGTGGTAGAAGAACTTGAGGCCGTGCTTGGCGAGAACGGCTCCGGCCCGGTTGAAGACCTCGATGGCACTACGACATTCCTTCTCGTCAAACTGTGCGGAATGCGGGATCCAGGCGCAGCCGGCATATTCCAAGCCGAGCACCTTCGCTTCACGCGCAACGCCTTCAGCGTCGTCGCGGAAACGCTCGTATGGAAAATGGCCACTGACTGGCCGCAAGCCATGGGCCACCAGCATCTCGTTGAACTTTCCAGGAGCCAGGTCGTAGGTGCCGGCGAGCTCCACCAGGCGGATTCCGTAGCCCTGTACCTTCTTCAACGTGCCGGGCACATCTTTCTTGAAGTCAGCTCGCAGGCTGTAGAGCTGGAGGCCTGGATCGGCTTTGAACGATCCGGCCTCACCAACCGCGACGGGACCCACGAACGGCACAGCAAGAAGCATGAGAGTCTTGAATGTTCTGATCGTATTCATCTTCATGAGAGCACCTCAATGTGGAAGCAGAAGCCCGATAGTTCAGAGTCCAAGCTTCAGCTTGCTTTGTTCTTGGAGCCACCGGCAGATTGAAGTCCAGGCTTTCGACGGCTCGGCCGCCTGAAGACGGGACTCTAAACGTCTTTTTCAGAAATCAAACACGTAATTGTACTTCACAATGAGCGCCCGGTTCAGCGTGCGGCGGTCCATGTGCTCGTGCGGGTCGGAATAGTCGATGGTCGAGACGCGCGAGTTGCATCTCTGTCCAGATCGGCTCGTTCACCAAGCCGTCAATCGCAGGCGGAGTATCGATGCGATAAGCCCGAACGGCCGGCCGGGCACGGCTATCGATGTCCAGCTGTTCTTCCTGATTTCCGTCTTTGCTCCGGGCGAACACGCCAAGCTGAAGCGCGAGGACGCAGCCGACGAAAGTGAGGAAGTTCGGATGGGACTCTGCTGAAGAGAAGAGACGACGAGCAAAGGATCGAAATTTCACGGAATAATCTGGAATCTATCCTTTCCAAGAATTCGATAGATAGAGAAATGCTTGTGGTCAAAGGTAAGAATTTGCCGCAGGCTGTCACGCTCTGCAGCGCAAACGAGAGCAGCATCTGCCAAGTCCATTGACAGACTCTTGTACTTCCACATCAACTTTCGCATGCGTGTGCAGTCATCTGGCCCGAGTTCAGCAACAATGACATCCTCCTGTTCGATGAACTCCCAGACTGCATCCTGGGCCTCGTGAGAGAAGCTCAATAAGTACATTGATTCGGTGATAACGGGCCAAGTTGCCACTAGTGGCAGGTTCAGCTTTCGAAAAGCTGCCCTTGAAGCAGCATGCCAGGAATCCCTTTTGTCAAACAATCCGACCAAGGGGCCTGTGTCAAGCAGGATTGCGTTCACGAGAGTGCTTCTCCTGTAGGATCTTGCGAAATTTTTCGCCAGTGTCCTGCGACAGATTCATCCCGCCACTGTCGACACAGCCAATCAGATGGGAGATTCTGGAATACAGGGAGGTTTTGCGAACCTTCTTCTTTTGAGTTGAGGCGTAGAGCTGAACAGCCTCACGAACCACCGCCGATTTGGTTTTTCCCTGGCGGCGGGCCAACTGAGTAATAATGCCTTGAACCCTTGGGTCGAGCCTCACTGTGATGGTCATTTCTCAAACCTCCAAACCCTGTAAGACGTAATTGTAATACGCTAGTGATCCTCGAAACAAGTCATTTGAAGGCCAGGGGTTCACTCGCCGCTGTACGTCAAGCTTGCGCCAATCTTGCCGCAATAGGTCTGCCGCAGCGCCTCGAGAATTTCTCGCAGTGTGGCGGTTGGCGTGGGCGCGTCACCCAGGGCGGCGCTGAAGCCGCCGGTAATGAAGCTGCGGTGCACGCGAGGTGTAAGATGCAGACCTCCAGAATCCGGAGGTCTGCAGTCGGTCTGTCGTTGGGTGGATGGTGGCCGGCTAAACCTTCGCCGGGACCACATAAGGACTGCGGTACTTCCGCCCCAGGTGGCTGTTGGCCTCCTTGTCACCGGGGAAGGTCTCGGTCTTGGAGTCAAACGTGAGGGTCCGGCCAAGACGGTACGAGATGTTGGCCAGGTGCGCCAGCACGGTGGAGCGGTGGCCTTCTTCGATCTCTGCGTTCAACGTCTCCGGTTTGCGACTGCGCACGGCATCGATGAAGTTCGCGAAGTGATCGCCGTCCCGCTTGCGGGTTGGCCCCGGCGTGCGGTCCTTCCCGAGGAACACTCGGTATTGGCCGTAGTTGGGGATTTCCATGTAGCCTTTTGAGCCGAGGAACAGAATGCCGACTTTCAAATCCGTGCCTTCAGCGGGCGTGTCCCAGTGCCGCACTTCAAAGGTCAGAAGCTTCTTCTCCTCAGGGTACATGAAAGCGGTGACCTGGGTATTGGGTGTTTCCTGGTCGTCATCGAACATAAAGTGGCCGCCCATTGACTGAACCTTGGAGGGCAGCTTCACACCAAGCCCCCAGCGGGCGACGTCGAGCTGATGCAGACCCTGATTGCCGATATCGCCGTTCCCGTAAGCCCATTGCCAATGCCATTGATAGTGGAAACGATTCTTCGTGAAAGGGCGAGACGGGGCGGGACCAGTCCACAGATCGTAGTGCACGCCGTTGGGCACAGGCTCCTCGGCCGCCTTTCCAATGGTGTCACGCCGCTTGTAACAGAGTCCTTTGGCCATATAGACGTCGCCGATAACACCCTCACGCAACATCTGCATTGCTTCCTTGATGGCATCACTGCTGCGGATCTGCGTTCCGTGCTGGACAATGCGTTTGTACTTGCGAGCGGCCTCCACCATCTGGCGGCCTTCAAAGATGTTGTGGGATGCCGGCTTTTCGACATAAACATCTTTTCCGGCCTGGCAGGCCCAAATGGTTCCCAGCGCATGCCAGTGGTTGGGCGTGGCAAAGGAAACTGCGTCGATCGACTTGTCCTCAAACACTTTTCGCATGTCGGTAAAAGCGGCGGGTTTCTTGCCAGCAGACTTTTCAACCTGGGCTAGGCGTTGATTCAGCACGCTCTCGTCTACGTCACACAGCGCCGCCAACTCCACGTTGTTTTTGCTTAGTTCAGAAAAACCCCTGATATGCTCGCCACCGCGTCCCTTCACTCCGATTATGGCAACTCGAACACGGTTATTTGCGCCGTTCAAAGAGGAGGCTCGAACCGCCAAGGGTGCGGCGGCAACCAAGCCCGAAGACATCAGAAAGTAACGCCGGTTCACTGCACTCATAGATCCTTCCTTTCAACCTCATGATTTCAAAACTAGGTCCTAAAAGTAGCGAGCACCCTCAGACCGCCGAGGGTAGCGTCTCCGTCGACCGCGGCCCCCTCACCCGGCCTTCGGCCACCCTCTCCCCACGAACCGGAGAGGGAGTTGTCTTCGAATTTGACCGAACTTTGAACTTCGTTGGCAGCAAGTGAACTAGGTCTTTCAAAGAGAGACGCGATTCTACCATTCAAGGTTTCGGATTTTCCAGTGGTTAGATTCTGAGTACTGGTCAATTCAGAGTCCAGTCGCAGCAACCCTAGAACCCGTGAGTTGGATTCCCGCATCCTCGAGAATAATTCAATGTATTTGTTTAGCGGCGTGGCACGGCCCGTGCTGGTGGCAGGCTTGGTTGAGCAGCACTGTGCGAGGACCCGCTCGCTACCGCTCGCGGTACTGTCAGCACCCGGACCTTGAGGCGAACAGTACCGTGAGCGGTAGCGAGCGGGTCCAGAGGTGTGCAGAGGCAGCGTCACCCCGCTAAAACAAATACGATTCAACTAGTCCACCGTTGAACAAGATTGAACAAGGGGGACGCTCGAGATTGGACATTTTTTGGAGTGGCGAAGCCACCCTGGGAGCGCGGGCGTCCCGCCCGCCCCGGAGCGGGGCGGAGGCCGCGCTAATGGCCTGCGGCCACGATTGCGGACGTGAAGTCCGCGCTCCCACGAGATTCCTGCTGCAAGGTCCCAACACCGCCAAACTACTACTTCTGGTTCAATTGATAGCCTGCCGGCGCGTCAAAAAGAGCCGCGTCGAGCGCGGCCGTTGAAAAGCTCTTCATTTCGGTGGTTGAGGTCATCAGAGTGGCACTCACCTTACCGTCGCTCGTAGCGCTTGAAGGCTGCGAAGTCTGAGCGGGTGGAGCCGGTTCTTCCTTTTTCTTCTTACGGCCAAATCCGCCAAATCCACCCAGCGCCTTGCCTATCGCGTCGCCAACGCTGTCCGGGGGCCGCTCGGCCGAACTGGACTGCCTGGGCTGCGAGCTGGCCTGGGCCTGCGTTTCTGCCGAGGGAGTGCCAGAAAGGTTGAACGACATCACCGTCAAAATTGCCACTCCTTCCAAGGACTTTGCCTTCTGCTGCATGGCCTGCATTGACTCAGCCATTCTCGGGTCTTGCCGCATCGCCGGGGACATTCCCATGTTCTTGATCAGCTCGGGCGAAGCCATCTTCTGGGCGTACTTCATGTAGAACTTGTTCTGCTCGTCGAATCCTGCAATATCTTTGGTT
>JAKEER010000235.1 GCA_022616615.1 Acidobacteriota bacterium | reverse complement strand
CCATCCATCTCCTGGCAGACCAGATCTTGCAGGTCAGCAAAGAGCGGCTTCGCGATGAGCTGATTAGGATACTGACCGAAGGGCACGCCAGCCGTGGCTTTCAGCTGCTGGAATCCCTGCGGTTGCTGCGTCCGATGCTGCCTGAGGTCTCAGATCTTCAGGGCGTCCAACAGCCGTCCGAGTTTCACCCTGAGGGTGACGTGTGGGTTCACACCCTCCTGATGCTTCAGTTGATGGACGAAACCAAGCGGGATCTCGCTCAAGGTTTCAATCCCACAGCGACCGACTGGAGTGGGATGGCATCTCTCAGCGACTCCCCGGCGACAGGGTTCTACCCGTGCATCACGCTAGCCATGGGAGTCTTGCTGCATGATGCGGGCAAGCCACCGACATTTGAACTAAAGGATCGAATTCGTTTTAACAACCACAGCGAGGTTGGCGCACGAATGGCCTACAAGATCTGCGACCGGTTCCGCTTCACCCACCGGCAAACTGAAAGGATTACGCAGCTGGTACGTGACCATCTCAAGTTCAAAGATCTGCCGCAGATGCGCCCCTCCACGCTCAAGCGGTTTTTGCGCCAGGACGGCTTTGAAGAGCACCTGGAACTGCACCGGTTGGACTGCCTGGGCAGCCATCGAAATCTGGAACTATGGCGCCTCGCCAAAGAGAACCTCGCACAACTGAAGCCGGAAGAGATTCGCCCCGCGCCGCTGATCTCAGGAGATGATTTGATCGCGTTGGGCTACCAACCCGGGCCGGTCTTCAAGGAAATCCTACAGGCGGTAGAAGACGCCCAGCTCGATCTGGCAATCAACACTCGGGAAGATGCGCTGCGGTGGGTGGAGGGCCGGTTCGAAAGGAAGTCAACACCCTCCCAAGTCTGAGAATGTGAGTCGGACCTGCCCTGTAGCCGCCGACGTGAGGAGGCGGACGCCCCTCGCTACCGAGAGGATAACGCCGCCTCCTCACGTCGGCGGCTACCCCGTTCTGGCGCGCTTTTGCCACCAGGCTGGCCCAGAGGACAGGGTTCCGTCAAAGTCGCGAGCCCTCCCTTACGGTCGGGCTACTGAACAGGTCCGAGAGTCAAGTCAGTAGCCCGCGCGTCAGCAAGGGCTCTACCTCGACTCAACGACTTACGCGACTTTGACGCAACCCTGGCCCAGAGGATGCGAAGGTTGCATCCGCAGCTGGCGTCACGATGAGGCATGAAAATGTTGGGTGCCCCATTTCATGGTGCACCGGCATGTGATGACGCAATACAAAGCGCAGCACGTGTGACGGCTGCGCCATTATTTGAAGCCGCCATCGTAGTGAAACATGTTGTAGTGCCTGGCCGGAACGCCAGGTTGTAACCCCTCCAACCGGAATCGTCCTTCTTCCAGGGCGGAATTGGCAAAGCACCGACGAGAAAACAGGATCATCACGCGGCGAACCGGTCTCACGGAAAGACGCAGCGTGGGTTGGCCGAAGCGCCGAATCCGCCTTTGAGGAGTCCCTCACCGCTGCCCCCCGAAGTCAGGGACGGTGTAGCACCGTCGTTAGGCTCCGTACCTGGACTAAAAAATATATAGTCGCAGTTTTGTGTTGCTTGGATCTCGTCACACTGTCCGGAAACCGGCTCCGAAAGCAGCAGAAGACACGAGAAAACGTGGACGTGTTTCGCCTCCATGGTTCACCTCCGGCCGCAACCTTCACCACTTCTACGTGACCTTATCGCAAATCAGCGGCCAAGACGTTGCGCGCTGTTAGAACAGGACTTGAGTGATCCGGCAAACGGAGTGTCGGCTGCGGGAGGCGGCAGGTGCAATCAGGACTGGCACTGGAAACGCGAGAAGTCTCGTGTAGCTTAAGATCCTCGGTAGTGGGTCAGTTTGAAAACCAGCTTGCCAAACCAGCCGCTAGGATGTCAGACTTGGCATTATGCCAAAGCGGATTAGCAAGAGACAACTAGACGTTAACGAGTTGGCCGCCCAGGTTGTTAAAGCGGCAACAGAAAGTCCCACCAAGGAAAACCGCTCTCTCATCAGCCAAATTATGTCCGAGATGGGGCGCAAAGGAGGCCAGAAAGGCGGTAGAAAAAGCCTTACCACAATGACCCCAGAGCAGCGAAGCGAGCGGGCGCTAAAGGCCGCCAGAGCTAGATGGAAGAAGTATCGCAAATAGTTAAGTTTAGCTGCTCACTCGATAAACAGTTCCAACCGAATAAAAAGTATTAATTTTGATTTATTTGGTGTCGATGTTAGATTTACAGCTCCTAGGAGGCGTATGTCGGATCGACATTTACTCAATGCAATTCTCAATAAATACGAGGCGATGTCTCCTTCCGTTCGTAAAGCAAAAATTCGAAAACTCTCAACATCTGCACAAAATAGGAAATTTATTCAAAAGTATTTTTCTGCTCTTTTTTACGAGGCTTTCCCCGATTCTTCGGTGGGTGGGTGCTCGAAATCAAACCAGCCTTGCGAGCTAGCCGCAAAACATCGGTAGCTTCATATCCCAACGCCTCGCCCCATTCAATCACCAGCCTCCGTCGCTCGTCTCCGCCTATCCCACGCAAAGCATGCTTCAAGATGTCTGCATCTGACATGTCTCCTTCCCGAGCCATTGCGATTGCGGATTTCTTATCAGTGTATTTCAGCATCGGGAGCGTCTTCAGCTGGCAACTGGCATCTGTTTGATTTCCGCAGTGCCTTGATGAGTCTCTTTGTTCTCCTTGGCCTTAACTTCAGTTTTCCGCTTCCGTTCTCGTTTCTTGGCTTTTGGTTTACCTTGTGGTGGGTTTAAGGTTGCCCGAAAACCAGCAGGATACCATTCAGACAAAGCCCAGGAACCATCCTGCATCTTCAGTACTTTCCCTGTACCTTTGAGCCAAATCAGTTTTGCAGCCACGACTGACTCGAATTTGCTGGACATCGATTCCACGCCACCTTCCTTCAGTGCTTGTGCAATGTCTTTGGTTGTCTTCTTAGACCTGACAGCTTGCAGATAAAGTTCAATCGCAGTTGCCAAAGACTTCCCAAGAAAGGCACCTGCAGGTAAATCTATAGTTCCGCCAACCCCAGGAGTCACGACAGTACCAGCAGAGTAGGAACCTTGAACAAATTCTCCGGGCTGACCCAGAGCACCCAACGCTTGAGCTGATTTTAGAGAGCCAAGTAAAGCCTGAAGGGCAGTTATCTTTGCTTCGATATCAGCTATAAAGCCCGCCCAGTCGATCTTTTCCGCACCTTTACTCACAATTCCCCCTTTACTCCAACAAGTTTCTTGTGCTATAAAAACAAACGAGGTTTTGGTGTATGGAGGCGGGTTCCCCCGCCCCCCGCCCGCAACGGGCGGCATTCATCTCATCACAAACACCTCGCTTCCGAAGGCGGGTTCGGGTCTGTCGGCAAAACGGTTCCGAGCCTGCCATCTAAATACCCACCAACAATAATATAAAGAAATTTCACCTGCAAGGGGAAAAGTGATGTTACGCACTACTAGTGTCGATTTCTCTTGACAATGCTAAAGCGCTTTAGTAGTATAGCCACATGAACACACTATCCATCGAACGAAAGACGCAAGTAATTGGGGCCTTGGTCGAGGGGAACTCTATTAGGGCGACAGTGAGAATGACCGGAGTTGCAAAGAACACGATTGTCCGGTTATTGGCCGACATCGGCTCTGCATGCGCTAAGTATCAGGAGACACACCTTCGCAATCTCCCTTGCAAACGGATTCAATGTGACGAAATTTGGAGCTTCTGCTATGCCAAGCAGAAGAACGTTCCGACTGAATTGCAGGGGCAGTTTGGTTTCGGTGATGTCTGGACGTGGACCGCGATCTGTGCGGATAGCAAGATTGTTCCTTCGTTCTTTGTGGGCTTGCGCGATGCCGGTTGCGCCTATCATTTCATGAAGGATCTGGCAGGAAGGCTCAAAAATCGCGTCCAGCTTACGACTGATGGACACAAGGCATATTTGACCGCCGTAGAAGATGCGTTCGGCTCTGACGTGGACTACGCACACTTGGTGAAGGTTTACGGTGCCCCGCCAGCCAACGATACGCGTTACAGTCCCGCCGAATGTCTTGGAACGATTGTTAGCGAAGTGAACGGAGAGCCTGATCCCAAGCACATTTCGACCAGCTACGTCGAAAGGCAGAATCTTACGATGCGAATGTGCATGCGCCGATTTACGCGGCTAACCAACGGCTTCAGCAAGAAGGTTGAGAATCTCAAGAAGGTTGAGAATCTGATGCATGCCGTAGCCCTGCACTTTAGGTATTACAATTTCGCCAGGGTGCATCAGACGTTGCGAGTTACTCCTGCGATGGAGGCGGCTGTTGCGGATCACGTTTGGACAGTTCGAGAAATCGTGGAGATGATGGAAGAGCAATCGCTCGCGAAGGCCAGCTAATTCAAACTGACCCACTACCAGATCCTCTTATGCTTTGACTAGGGTCTTGGCCGGGTGTTAACTTCATGCAGACAGCGTGTTAGGGCTCTCAGTGGGCTGTTTGACAGCCATCTCCAAGCGCAAGTGTGAAAGGACGAAGAGATGAAAATCCGAAAAGCTGTGTTTCCCGCCGCTGGCTTGGGGACACGATTCTTGCCTGCAACGAAGTCCCAACCCAAAGAGATGCTGCCGCTAGTCGATAAGCCGGTGATTCAGTATGTCATCGAAGAGGCGATGGCCTCTGGAATCGATAACATCATCATCGTCACGGGGCGCGGGAAGAATGCGATTGAGGATCATTTCGACGTTTCCTATGAACTGGAGAAGATACTCGAAGGCCGGGGCAAAACAGATCTTCTCGAACAAGTTCGCGCCATTTCCAAGATGGTCTCCATCTCCTATGTCCGGCAGAAGGAGGCGTTAGGACTGGGTCATGCCATTTTGGTGGCCAAACCGCTCATTGGTGAAGAGCCTTTTGCCGTGCTGCTAGGTGACGACATCATTGATGCCGAGGTTCCGTGCACGCAGCAGATGATTTCGGTGTTTGAGAGACACCAGTCCTCGGTTCTGGCAACTCAGGTTGTCGAAGGCCCCGATATTTCTCGGTATGGAGTGATCAAAGGCGAGCCAGTAGGAGCAGACTCCGAACCGGCTCGAACATACCACGTACAGGACCTTGTGGAAAAGCCACCTTACTCGGAAGCGCCCTCAAACCTGGCCATTATTGGCAGATATATCTTGACCCCAGAAATCTTTGAGGTCTTGGAACATACCAGGGCGGACAAGAGCGGAGAGATTCAGCTGACCAATGGACTGCGCCTGCTGCTAGAGCGGCAATCGGTCCATGCTTATCGATTCGAAGGCAAGCGGTATGATGCCGGAGACAAACTGGGTTTTCTCATAGCGACGGTAGAGTTTGCTTTGAAGCGGGATGATTTGGGCGCCGATTTTGCGAATTATCTTCGTGGATTGAAATTCTAAAGGCACAGCGACCCGTCGGCAAGCTTTACAAACATAGGGAGGATTCGCCCCTCTCAGTTGCCTGAGAGGGGGAATTTTCATGGTGTGACGATTCTAAGAAGTGTAAGAAAAAAGTTTGGCTGGCTACACAAAACGTAGCAGATCTAGTGGAATGAACTACCCTGTTATTGATGGGAGCTCATACTATGAGACGCGTATCAAAGATCGCGCTCATTAACAGCGAATCTACCGGACCAAACCGGCGACTGTTATTTTTCTCCGCTGTTAAGTTACCGAGCCAATTGCCTGCTATTCTAGTCCAGTTTTTCGAAGAGTCAAGTAAAAAAAATCACTTTTGTTAAATAATTACTTAGTCGCTCCCCGACAGATCAAACATGACTGGCACAAGTATATTTTGTACATTGATTTAAGTGCGATATTCAAACAGTAGAAGTCGTGTTTTTTGCCTAATCCCAAGGAAGATCCACCCTGGGAGTTTTTTGCCGGAATTACAATTTATAGTAGGCAATGTTCAAAAAATACATAAAGTTGTATCTATTCCTCGCCTCAATCCACAAACTTGTATTTGTCTATTGACCTAACTGTTTGGTGTGTGTGATGAAAAATCTGGTTGTTGGAACGGCTGGTCACATCGATCACGGCAAGAGTTCCCTGGTCCAGGCTCTCACGGGTGTGCATCCAGATCGGTTGAAGGAAGAGCAGCTTCGTGGCATTACAATCGACCTAGGTTTTGCGAGTCTTCCCTTCCCAGATAGTTGTCAGATTGGTTTCATTGACGTGCCTGGCCATGAACGCTTTATCAAAAACATGCTTGCCGGCATCGGTGGCATCGACGCCGTTTTGCTGGTTGTAGCAGCGGATGAGTCGATCAAGCCTCAAACTCGCGAGCACTTCGACATCTGTAAGCTGCTCAAGACACGGACTGGAGTCGTCGCAATTACCAAGTCAGACTTGGTGGACCCGGAGCTGGTTGAATTGGTAAGGCTGGAAATCCAGGAGTTAGCAAAAGGATCTTTCCTTGAGGCATCGCCGATCATTCCCGTAAGTGTTAGGTCCGGGATGGGGTTGGCCAGCCTGAGCGAGGCCTTGCGGAAGCTGGCTGACGCTGCGCCGCAGCGAGATCGGAGGGCGGCCTTTCGACTTCCCATCGACCGCTGCTTCACACTTCATGGTTTCGGGACCGTTGTTACGGGCACCCTCCTCAGTGGCACACTGAGGAGGGAAGACGAGGTCGCCATTTATCCGGGTGGCCTGAAAGCTCGAGTCCGTGGGCTGCAGGTTCATTCCGTGCCGACTGATCAGGCCTTCGCGGGCCAGCGTACTGCTGTTAACCTGCCCAATCTGGAGGTTAGTCAGATTCATCGCGGCATGGAAGTCTCTGTGCCAGAGCGCTTCCATCCCGTTTCGACCTGCGATGCCCAGATCGAACTGTTAGCTACGTCTCCCGTTTCACTCACCAGGAAGACTACCATTCGGTTTCATCATGGAACCTCAGAAGCCGTCGCTGCGTTCAGGCCGCTGGGCTCGCGCGAGATTCATCCTGGTCAGAGCGGCTTTGTCCGTATTCTCCTGGACCAGCCCCTTCTCGCATTGCCGGGTGACAGGTTTATTTTCAGGCGACTCTCTCCCATGATGACACTGGGAGGAGGCATCATTGTCGACGTCGAACCTTTCAAGTCCAGGAAGTCATCATCTCGAAATCGGATCGAATGGCTGGAATCTCTGAAACCACTCGATTCCGGCGAATTGCTTTTCTGCTACGTCAAGCGGAACGGACTCTTCGGGATGACCGAGGCCCAGATGCTTTCGCAAACAGAAACGGAGAAGGCCGCTGCTCGCGAGCTGGTCGTCGCTTTCGTCAACCAAGGCCGCTTGAAACTGGTTTCGGAGGAGCCCTTACTATTGATGGACCCCGAAAGTTTCGCTCATTTGATGGGGCAAGTGCTTGGTTTTCTCGACGCCTTTCACAACCAGAATCCTCTGTCGACAGGCGTTTCCAAAGAACAACTGAACTCCGGCGTAGGGAGAACCTGTCACCCTTTGGCGTTGAAAGCGGCTTTGAGCCAACTGGCAGAGGAAAACAAGATTTTGATCCAAAATGATCTGGTGCGTCTGCCCGGGAGGTCCGTGGTGTTGAAGCAGGCAGAATCCGAAGCCAAGGAGCAGATTGAAGATGCATTCCTGCGGGCAGGCTGGAAGGTGCCGGCTCTCGATGAAGTCCTGGCCAACGTCGCAGTTCCGCCAGATCAGGCACGAAAGCTTGTCAGCTTGCTGGCTAAGGAGAAGCGCTTGGTGAAGATCTCGGAGAACCTTCTCTATCATACGGACTCTATCGGCCGGCTGAAAGAGTTGCTAAACGATTACAAGAGGCAGAGTAATCGGATCGATGTTGGGAAATTCAAGGATCTGACGGAAATCTCCAGGAAATATGCGATACCGTTGTTGGAGTTTCTCGACCGCGAACGAGTGACCCGCAGGGCAGGCGACTATCGGATCATCTTGTGAGTCATTCTTGAAAGTGGCACAGTTTGCGCCAAGTCTGTCTAACCTCGGGGAGCTGGGAAAAGCGACGGTCGTTGGAGTGGGAGGGCCGTCAGTCGGCGGGCAAAGCTTCCACTAAGATCTTTCCTGCTGCCGCAGCGCGCCAGGCGCGCTGCGGCAGCAGGAACCGGGCCAGCACCTCCAACCACTGGCTTACACCAGCGGTTGGCTGAAGGCCCGGATTCTGACTTTGACGGCACCCTGAGAAAGGAACTATGAAAAAGCGGCAACGGCCGATATCGAAGTATTACGTGCCGGCGCTCGAGAAGGGGCTGGATATTCTGGAGACCCTGGCCAATAGCTCGGGCCCCCACTCGCTATCGGAGCTGGCGAGGAGCCTGAACCGCAGCAGCAGCGAACTCTTTCGCATGCTCGATTCACTCGAAAGGCGCGGATACATTCTCAAGGATTCCATGTCTGGGAACTATCGCCTTTCCTTGAAGCTCTACGAACTCGCCCACACCCACTCGCCCGTCGAACAGCTTTTGTCGGCAGCTGCAAAGCCCATGCGTGATGTTACCGAAGCCATTCGCGAATCGTGTCACCTGAGTGTTTTGAGCCGGGGGAAACTCGTGGTCCTGGCTCAGGAAGAAAGTCCCGACAAAGTGAGGCTTTCAGTGGAAGTGGGAGCCCGTTTCTCTCCCATCCACACCGTCTCCGGACGCATGTTGCTAGCCCAGCTGGAATCGACGGAGCTAACTGAGTTTCTGGCGGTTGATTCAGACTATCAGGATCTCAGCAAAACTCTGCAAAAAGAATTTCTGACCGATCTGAAGGAGATTCGCGAACAAGGAGTCTCCACGGCACTCAATGAAACCCTGGTCGGGGTTAAGGATGTGGCCGTGCTGGTGGGGAATCCTCGAATTGGCATCATGGCGGCTTTGGCAGCTACGGCCTGGATGGGGCCGGCCAAGAAAGTGAGCATTCAGAAGATAAAGAACGCTTTGCAGGAGTGTGCGGACGGAATCACCCGCAACATCGGATTGACCCCCACATGAGTGCCGCAAATGGAAAATGGCAAATGGAAAATGGCAAATGGCAAATCCAACGCTGTTTGTTCAGAAATGCCGTCACCTGTTTGTCAGACGCCGTTTGTTTTCTATTGCCCGAAGGGCCACGTTGTCGGCGCCGGGTCGACGAAAACGCCTAGCCGGTTATGTACGTTACAACGAGAATGTTGTTCTCGTTTCCGCGAGGTCTGAAAGCCCGAAGCGCCAGCGAGGGCCAGTCGCCATTACCCTCGCTGGCGCTTCGGGCTTTCAAGGTCACTGCCATGGGGATATCAAGGGCGAAGCCCTTGGCTAGTCAGATCAGGGGTTAGCGGACACGACTTGCGCATGTCCGCTCCCTTCGCCCCGCTTGCCCCGCTTGGGGAGTCTTTGGGGAGAGGGGACAGAGCGTGAGGGGCGCTGATTCAGTCCCTCGATGTGTCCCCCTACTTCTGCACTTATCAGTATCTGATGGGCGCCACTCGAAACACGCTGGGCCGCACCTACCGGCTGTGCCAGGATGCCGTGGGACTCGAAATTTGGCGCGATGTTTTCATCGCTACAGGCATTCGGCCATCCTTGCAGGAAATTGATTCGCTTTCGGCAGAGTGGTAGCCTTATGGAAGCCATTTTCCCTTGGGATTGATCTCCACCTGCCGTGTGGAATGTCAGACAACTCGCCCTATCCATCACTCCTCTCCTTACTTCTTGCAACGCAAGCTACAAACCAGAGCATCAAGAACCAGGACACTGAGACCGAAACGCTTCGGGTTGACGTCAACTTGGTTACGGTCGGCGTCCAAGTGTTAGACCGCAAAAAGCGCACAGTGCCGGGCTTGACGGCAAACGGTTTTTCGCTGTTTGAGGATGGAAAGCCCAAGAAAATTGCCTTCTTCTCCTCAGAGCCCCAGCCTGTCAGCATGGTGATTCTCCTGGACAGAAGTTACAGCATGGGAGAGAGCCAAAAACTGGAGCAGGCGAGGAGCGGGATGCGCGCCCTGCTGGAACAGAGTCACCCGGCAGACGAGTCCGCATTGGTGGTCTTCGACATTGAGGCGTTACGGCTGCTTGACTTTACTTCGGACCGCAGGCGGGTTCAGTCGCTTCTCGCCAGGATAAGTTCTGAAAGAGCTGGCTCGAGTCTTTACGATTCTCTGGTAGTGGCCTTGGAGGGCTTTTCGAAGGCGCGGCATCCCCGCCAGGCGCTGGTCTTGATTACTGATGGCGCTGATCAACACAGCCGGTTGAAGCTTGACGAGGTGATCCGTACCGTTCAAGGGTCTCAGGCCCAGGTTTATTTGATTGGCTACTTTGACCCTAAAGAGGACAGCGTGTTCCGTGACAGTGGCGAGACAGTCACACTCATCAGTGGCCAGGAGATTGACAATCCACGGTTCGTTTTTCGACGGCTGGCGGAGGAGTCGGGAGCCGAACGTTATTTTCCCCGATCCGATGAGGAGTTGCAGCAGGCCAGCAAGGCCATTTCGCGGGACCTTCGATCTCAATACACGTTGGCCTACTATTCGTTGGGGTCATTTCAGAAAGACGAATATCGCCGCATCCAGGTGAAAGTCCGGCAGACGGGTCTCAGTGTAAGAGCCCGTCACGGATTCCGGCCAGCGGGTCATGAAGAGCGCAGCCCGTCCTTGGCACCGCCTCAGCCCGAGCATGAGCCAGTTTCCAGTGACACCATTCGAGAAAGGCTTCTGCCTTACGAAATCAAGGTCGAACGCCAAGGGAATGGCCAGACTTTTCGGGAAGACTTCGCCGATCCAACCAGCGGTTGGCCCCAGAAGGCTGGTTTCTTCTATCAGAAAGGTGAATATCATCTAGTCGCGAACAAGTTGCCGGTGGTCAACGAGGGGCTGGTTGCGGCCAATGGGCCGTGGTGGAAGGACTTTCGAGCTGCGCTCACGCTCGAATTCAAAGTAGGTCAGCGCGGGATCCAGTCGTTTCCTCCAGCTGCGGGGCTTGTCTTTCGGATGAACGAACGAGGCTACTACGCGTTGCTGGTTAGCAAAGCTCTGGCATCCGGCAAGGTCCATTACAAGCTGATCAAGAAGCTGATCAAACCCGCCGGAACCGTCGATTTGATGCACTGGACTCGCGAGTGGCGGCCCGATTCTGGACGGATCCTCCAACATAAGCTTCGTGTCGTGTGCACAGGGAGCCAGATCCAGCTTTACGTCGATGGCCTAAGCATGGGCATCGTCGAAGATGAGAGTTTTATTGACGGATTAGTCGGCGTGGCTCTGTTTGGGGAGGGACACGTGGCTTTCGATGAACTCGTGGCCGAATCGCCGTTACTGACCGAAGCTCCAAAGTCGCCAAGAAGGGATTATCCAGCTCGCTAGACTAGTTTCTGTCGCGAAACTCGGAAGGCGCTCCAGGCGCGGATTCCAGTCCCGGAGGGACGACGGATTGTAGCCCAGGGTGAAGCGGAGTGGCGATAGCCGCGCAGCGCTGCGCCTCACTTTCATCTCCCGGGGCGGCGCCCCGAGCAGATGGGGCGCAGCCCCAGATCCTTGAAATTGGCTCGGCGGAAAGGCCTAGCCTTTCCGCACTAGTAGCGGCAAAGCTGCCAGCCCAAGTGCGTTGAAGTCTTCTCAAGGGATGCTCTTCTAAACTCAAAGGAAACGTGATGGTAGCGGCTGCTCTGTGCTTTGCTTTTTCATCACTTCAAGCGGTAAACACGTCGGGCATTTTCGGAGAACAGCTTTCGGCGCGACATTTCGTCCGCATTCCGCGTAACCTCCGTCAAAACCTCCACCCATTGTTTCAGGCTGGCTGAAAGTGTGCAGACGGGCCAGTCGCTGCCAAACATCACTCGATCCCAGCCGAAGCACTCGATGACAGGGTCGATATAGGGGCGCAAGTCTTCAGCTGTCCAGTGCCCCGGGTCCGCATAAGCAACAAGCCCTGAAATTTTGCAGACCACGTTTGGGAACCTTGAAATCTCAAACATCCGCCCCAGCCAGGGATCGAGGGCCTGCTCTTTTACTTGCGGGACTCCGCAATGGTCGAGGATGAAAGCGACTTGAGGGCAAGACTTGACGAGATGGATCGCCACAGGCAATTGTCGCGCGAGCACGCAAATATCAAACGAGAGGCCGTATCGCGCCAGCAGGCGGACATTCTGGAGGAGGGTGGGGCTCGTTCCTAAATCGTCAGGCTGGGTGTGCATCACGCGCCGAATGCCCTTCAGTTTGGGAGGCCCGGCAATCTGCCTGAGGTAATCCTCGAAATCGGTATGTTCGGGACGGCCACCCGCGACCACTCCCTGCAACGGATTGTCCTCGTCGGCCAACTGCAAGAGATAACGGGTTTCCGCCAGCAGGTAAGGCTCATCGACATCGGCCTCCACGTGAACCGATTGTTCAAGCTCAAGACCTTCAACGGCCTTCAAGTAGTCCGGCATCCGGAAGCTGCGATTAAAGCTTGGAATGCGTTTGCACCAGCTGTAGGAAAACAGATCCAGGTCCCAGAGATGTTGATGAGTGTCGATGATCTTCATGGTATGTTTCTTCATGTTTCGAAAACCAGCGAGCCCAGAGTTGAACGGCGAATGCCAAATGTCGAGTCAAGAATGCCGAACCACGACAACCGAGGGGGATTCGGGCGTCCTCCATCAGCGGAAGATGTGGTTCTTCTGCCGTTCGTTCCTCGCCTCTCGAGCTTCGACATCTCTTTGGTTGACCGCTTCCATTGTGGCACTGGGAGCTGCAGTGGATGCCTCTTCCAGCGAGCCTGAGTTTCAAAATACGTCCCCTGGCGTTGCTTATGTTGGTTCCCAAGTCTGTTCGGGCTGCCACATGGCAGTTTACGAACAGTACCTCAAAACTGGCATGGGACGATCGATGTCTCTAGCCACCGCTCCCGCGCAGCTCGAAAGAGTCTCCGCTCCGGCAACTATCCTTCAGGAAAGGACTCAGCAGTATTTTCAGGTTTATCAAGAACGCCAGCACCTCTACCAGAGCCAGTATCAGCTCTCCCCTGAAGGAAAGGAAATCTTTCGCAACACCCACCGTCTGGAGTATGTGATCGGTTCGGGCGCAAACGGCCAAAGCTATGCAGTTCGCCGCGAGGGAGCTCTCTTTCAGGCGCCCCTGTCCTACTATTCGAAGCCAAGAAAGTGGGACCTTTCCCCCGGATTCGAGTCGAGCGATGTGGGCTTCAACCGCCCTATTCTTTCAGGTTGCGTGGTCTGCCACAGCGGGAGAACCAACCCGGATCGCAAGCGCGCAGGGTTTTATCGGCAACCCGAATTCTTGGAGCTGGCAATCGGTTGCGAGAATTGCCATGGGCCTGGACAGCTCCACGTCGCCGAGAGATCGCAAGGACTGGTCGTGCCGGGAACGGGAGACCGCACCATCGTCAACCCCGCGCGTTTGCCTGGCTGGCTCTCAGACAACATCTGCATGAACTGTCACCAAACCGGCGACACGCGGGTTTTGCAGCCGGGCAAGGACTATTTCGACTTTCGCCCAGGCAAGCCACTTGATGAAACGGTCGGCATCTTCCGGGTACCCTATGACCCCAAGTCTCCGCCGGATGAGGACCTGCTGCAACACTATTCCTCCATGGTGCTGAGCAAGTGCTACCGCGAAAGCCGGAGGCGACTCAGCTGTATCACTTGCCACAGTCCTCATTCTGAGCCAATCCCGCAACAGGCATCAGCTTACTATCGACGGAAATGCCTCGGCTGTCACACAGAACGCAGTTGCGCCCTTCCTGCGGCAGAACGCGAGCGATCCGGTGACCACTGCAGCGGTTGTCATTTGCCTAAGCGTGACATCCGAACGATTGCGCATTCGGCGCTCACCAACCATCGCATCATGGCCCGCCTCGAGCAGCCACTGCCCGAAGTCGCGTTTCAATCATCAACCGTCTTACCGAGCCTGGTTCATGTCAACGCCGTCCCCGGTCGGCAGAGCCAACCTGTTCCACAGTTAACTCAGCTCCAGGTCTACGGCGAACTTCTGTCGTTGCACCCTGATTATCGCCAGCACTATCTGGCCATCCTGGAGCAACTCTCCAGATCGATGCCAGAGCATCCGCTCGTGCTCTCGTCTCTCGCCCGCAAGGCCAAACTGGAGGGTACGTCTGAAGGTAAGAGCCAAGCTCTCCGATATCTGTCGAAGGCAGTGGAAAGCGGTTCGACCAACATGATCGACTATCAGGATCTTGCTGATCTGCTGGCCCAGTCGGGTCAGACGGATCAGGCCATCTTTACTCTGAAACAGGGCATTGCTCTGGCTCCTTTCCATGCGATCTTCCATAAAGCCCTCGCCCTGCAATACATTCACAAGAAGAATTACAGTGAAGCTCTCCAAGCCATGAAGCGGCACCTCGAGCTGTTTCCGGAGGATGCGTTGATGCGAAAACTTGTCCGCCAGGCTGAGGCAGCCTCCGCGCCTCGTTAGACCCGCACAATCCCGGACCAAGCTCTCCCTAATGCGGCAAAGCCGGGAACCAAACGAGGAGCTGGCGAGTGGACACACAGAGGCAGCGCATCTTCATCCGTCGTGGCCCCACAGCAGCGTGGGCGGCTCCTTGAGAATGCCTGACCTGAACCGCCCGTTTTGCATATCAAATATTCTTTCATATATGAACGTTTTCCCTTGACACGCATTTTGGCTTTTGTCACAGTCAGGTCACAAATCCAAGCTAAGTGTCTTTCAGGCGAGATGGTGAAACGCCTTTTCCATTTTCGCCGGCAGCGGCTCCCTAAGGAACTTACGTCCACCATTAACATTTAACATTAACAACAGGAGGTTAGCATGCGCCCCTTCAGTTATTTGTATCCGGGAAGACTTCGGTGTCTCGCCGGGATCGTGACGTTGCTCTGGGTTTCTGTTCTCTTGGTTCCCTCAAATACAACTCTGGCCCAGACCTCCACAGCCTCGATCAATGGGACGGTCCGTGACGCTTCCGGCAGCATTATCCCAAACGCCGAAGTGGTGCTGACCAACACACAGACGAACGTGGAGCGGAAGGCCCCTACCAACGACGTCGGTGTCTACGTCTTTCTGAACATTATTCCCGGAGAATACCGGCTGCAGGCTAGCAAGACAGGTTTCAAAACCAGCAAGCAGTCTGCCTTTACGCTGGTGGTGAATCAAACGGCAACTTTCGACGTGACGCTGGAAGTTGGCGAGATCAGCCAGGAAGTAACGGTAGAAGCAGTGGGAGCTGAAATCCAAAGCTCGACAGCTGAGCTCGGCGCCGTAGTTGCCAAGCAGCAAGTGGTGGATCTGCCGCTGAACGGTAGAAATTTCACGCAGCTCCTCTCACTGACGCCGGGTGTGGCGCCCGTCAGCGTCTCCCAGAATGCTGGCGGTTTCGGTGCGAGTGTCACGTCTGGAGCGGCTATTCAGTTTCCTTCAGTCAATGGGCAAAACAACCGCAGCAATTTCTTTTTGCTGGACGGTATCAACAACCAGGGCTCTTTCACCAGCACCTACGCGGTTCCGCCCATCATCGACACCATCCAGGAGTTCAAGGTGCAGTCACACAACGACCAGGCCGAGTTTGGCGGGGCGCTGGGCGGCATCATCAATGTAGTCACCAAATCAGGCACCAATGAGTTTCATGGCAGTGCCTGGGAGTTCTTGCGCAATAACGCCCTGGATGCCCGTAATCCGTTTCTGTTGACCAAGACACCCTTCCGACAGAACCAGTACGGCGTGGCCGGAGGCGGGCCTATCATCAAGAATAAGACTTTCTTTTATGGTGGCTGGCAGGGATTCAAGTTTCGCCGAACGGCAGAGGGCCTGTTCCGTGTCCCGACCGAGGCGAACCTGCGTGGCGACTTGAGCGACGAGCCGCGACAGATCTACAATCCTTTTACAACTAGGCCCAATCCCAACGGCGCGGGTTTCATCCGCGATCCTTTCCCAGGCAACATCATTCCCTCGAACCTGATCCACCCCGGCATGGTGGCCTTTGCCAAAGCAACCTTGCCGGCGCCGACCTTTACCGGAGTGGGCAATCGCAACGCCCGCGACACTACGCCCTTCAAGCAAGATCAGAATGAATGGACCATTCGCGTCGACCAGGTTCTGGGTGAGAAGGACTCGGTCTGGTTCCGTTACTCAGCCTTCGGACTGGATCAATCCGGTTCGGGTGGCCGGCCAGCACTCCGCAACCTGGGAGAAAACACAGGAAAGAATTGGGCGCTGAGTTGGGTGAGAACGTTCAGTCCAACAACGGTCCTTCAGGCCCAATACGGCCGGGTTCACTTGAGAGTGGATGGGTTCCAGCGGTTTGTGAATGTCCCCGCTGACTTCGACAAGCAAGTGGGGTTTGCTGACACCTTCTCTAGAAACTTTCAAGCCGCGGACAAGATCCTCTTCCCCAGCATCGGCGTGGGTGGTTTCTTCAGTGGAGGTGAAAGCAACTCGCTGAACCCCAACATGTCCGACATTCATCAGGTTAAGGCCAATGTCTCCAAGATCATTGGGAACCATACGTATAAGTTCGGTGGCGAGCTCAACAGCAACAACTTCGAGGCGTTCTACAACAACGCCGGCGTGGGGTTCGCGTCGCCGCAGACAGCGAACCCCTTGACCGGCACGGGTGGCAGTGAGCTGGCTTCCTGGCTGTTGAACGTTCCCGACAACGCAGGACGCCGCAACGTCCACGAAACGGTGCGCTGGGGCGGCGTGATGGGGTTCTATTTCATGGATTCCTGGAAGGCAACTTCCAAGCTGACCGTGAACCTCGGCCTGCGCTATGACCGGACGTTCCAGCCGCCTTATGGGAATAACGATTCGCGCGGCGAGAACGGCGGTATTGAAACGGGTGCTCCCGACTTGCTGCGCGGCAAGTATATCGTTCAGGTCCCGGTGCCTCTTTGTTCGCAGCGTGGGCGGGCGCCATGCATTCCCGGCACTGGCCTCCCAGCCAACGTTGAGTTATCGACAACAGGCAAGATCTACCGCGACACGACGGACAACTGGCGTATCTTCTCAATAATCTGGGGGATGTTATGAGGAGTCCCAGGATGCACCAAGATTGAGCGCGTGGGCTTTTTGCTGAATTAACTCAGCCAGAGACGGT
>JAKEER010000234.1 GCA_022616615.1 Acidobacteriota bacterium | reverse complement strand
GCAGTAGACATTTGCTGGGTGCCGCACCCTCAACAAGCCAAGGTCTTTAACCACTCGCAAATCGCTTTCAACGCCTGACAGTCTTCCTGATTGTAAGTCTGGACGATTCCGGCGTCGTTCAGGTTCCACTGATACTCGTGGAACCACACTATCGATTCAGTCCTCTCACCGCCGGCTCCACCCACATCCCGCAGAGATATACGATTTCCTGAGTTGGGTCGTCCTCGAAATCTAGGTAGATTTTCAGTGAGGCATCAGGGAGGACGGGCTTTGAAATCACCTCGATCTTGCCGGCTGAAATCGCCCGGGCCAAGCGCGCCAGAAGCTCTGCTGTAGCTGGCCAATGCCCTTGACCTGGCCAGAGTTGAAATCAAAGTTGAGCACATCCCTTATGGTCCGAACGCCGGCTTCGGCCAAGGCTATTCGTTTGTCGCGACCAACTCTAGGAAGAAGTGAAACATCGTCGGCAGCCACGAGCACCGATTCGCAGTGGTTCCAGCACTGGCACTCCCCGCAATCGGCGCAGCGGACGGGCTCATTGCCCTTCTTCCCTTCTACAAGAGCCAGAACCTCGGGGAAGAGCTGTGCGTAGGGTTTCGCGAAATCCGCCAGCTTGTATGTGAGGCGCTCCTTTCTGCGGTTCAGGATCTCGCACTGTGGTGGAAAGAACCTCTGCAATTTTGGAGGAGGGCGCCGTAGTGGTACAGCATGAGACCATAGTCCTCCCTCAGAACTCCATTCTCCGCGTCCTCATAGCCGCTGCCACCTTTGATGTCGACAGGTTTGTAGAAGAAATCGCCGAAAGTGGATTTGCTTGGCACACGCTCGAGCAGATCAGGTCGGCCGCTGATCCCGTTTCCCAGCAACACTCCCTGAAAGATCCGTTCGGTCCCTGCAGCCATCAATTTCAGGGTTGAGACAAACTACTCCTCGCCCGTCACACCTTCAGGGCCTGGACTACGTTTTGCTCGTGAAGGATCGCGCGCTCAACGATGGGGTTTAGAAAGTCGGACAGAGGCCGCTTCTTCTTTTCATCACCGAAGCGGTTGAGGTAGACTCTATGCGGACACTTATGAAAGTCACATAGGTACTGGTCCCCTGACTCGATTCACTGGAGGTTCCGCCACTTAACGACCGAACCGGCTCGTGATAGGCGAAGGCATCGTAGTACGCAGACTTCCCGGGCATCAAGGGGCCGCAGCCAAGGTCACGGTTTGTGCTTGAACAAGGTTTCCATCATAAGCAGAAGCGTTGGATTCGCGAGGAGTGCGGCTCCTAGTTTCTCACTATTGGCGGGCCCCAGCGCCTTTCGCATCCGGTCACCGAATTCACCCAACACGTCACCGGCTTCTTGTGGGAATTCGCCCTCCCGCGCATAGCGTATCAACGTCATTCGAAGTGTCCGGAAGAATGAGTCGAATTCACGAATAACCATCGCGCTGGTTTCGGCGTCGACGCCGGCATCCCGGAGCGCTTCGCGCAGAACGGTGCCCAGCGGATTATCCAGAGCGCGATGCACCGACAGATCACCAATCTTTAGATAGCGCGCCCAAGCCAAGTTGGTTTGTATCCAGCGAACCTCAACTTGTTGCTTCGAATCATCTCGTAGGTTGTGGTACCGAATGCTGACCCTGCTTCGAATCTTGTCCGGGTCGTGGATCACGATTTCCGTTGCTACGCCGGCGCCCCGACCGTAGATATGAGCTTTCCCGTCAACCCACTCGAAGACGTTTAGGGACGAAGCTGATCCGCTAACGATGCTGGCGGCGATGTGACCATCCTTGTCCGGATAGCGGGCAAGCCAAACCTCAACAGGCTGCGGTGTGCCATTCTCATTCCACCCCATGCCAATAAAGGCCAGCATGCGCACAGGTGCAGCCCTCTCAACATCGTAAAGACTCTCAAGAAGCTGCCTTCGACTGGCGTAACTAGGGTGGGAGGATTCGGCTTCGGTAGGGATCATGCCGTGCCGCAGCGCGACGTCCTCCAATGCTTCCCGGGCCATGAAAAACCAGTGGAGGTAGTACACGTGATATCCGAGATCAGCCATCCTGCGAAAAGCCCAGGTATCCGCGTCCTTCTCCCATTGCCTGCTGTCCGCGAGCGTCGATGGCGAGGCCGAGAGGTGACCCAACACATGATGTCCCATCTCATGCAAAACTGCCCAAGCCACGGTGGATAACATCACTTCCGCGGTGAGCCGAGTTGCTACGTCACGGAGCGCTTTTTGTTCGTCGAGGTGCGACAAAACATACCCGAATCGAGGAAGGCGCCGAGTTTTTGCCGCGGCTGCGACTCGGCTCTCGTATTCGCGCATTACAAGGCGAACAACTTCGTTCGCCCGCTCGGTCTGGGTGATTCCTAAGCCCGCGAGGCCGGATACGCGTGTAATCTCCTCCAGGAATACCAGATCCAGGACCACGCTTGGCTGCCCCTTCACTTCTTCCGCCACAGCATTGGGTCCGGTATGCGGGTGAGGAGCACTGAGGGTGTTGAGCTGCACTCGTGCAAGCAATGCGGTGAGTTTGGCGTCAGTTCGCGAATGTGCCTTGAGGCTATCCAGGACTGGATTGAGTAGGTCACGCGTGGAGCGAGTCACGAGGTCGGCCAGGTCGGGCTCCTGTTTGCCTGTCCTCGCGTGTTCGCCCGCACCAGCCGAGGTACCTGCACCGACAAGAAACAGCAGTGGAACCAGAACGGCGCGAACTCGAATTGATGAAAGGCAGGACATTTCTTCGGCTTATGCTAACGCTGTGCGGTATCTTGCTGTGGTCTGTCAGCCAGTTGCGCTTCAACTTCAGCGCGAAGCCCCTTAACCAGGAGCTCATTTCGCAAAACCCAAGCGTAATCCTGATTACGCAGCAACAAGAATAGGGCCTTGGGATTTCGAGCCACGAGGTCGCGGAGGCGCTCAGCGGTAGTGCCGAGGGGCTCAAGTTCAGGAGTGCGCGGAAACTGCCGCAGCGCGTCCGTAACGTCATAGGCGTTTCCGGTTTCGTTCGCCAACATGCCGAGTGCGCCCAAGATCGGAAGGGTGGCTTTGCCCGCGGCGGTTTTCAAGTTCAGGGGTAGTTTGAAGCGCTCTCGAACGATCGTCTGGAATGTCGCATCGTTGGTCAGCCCACTGATTTGGGCATCTTGCAGAGCGGTTCTTAACAGAGCGGGGTCGACAACAACAGCTTGCACAAGGCAGACCATCGCTGAAGAACGGTCGTTGCTCTCCAGCAAGCGCCGTGCCGCTTGCATCTGACCTAGGGCGAAAGTCTGGTCTGCCGATGGCTCAGCCAATCGGCTACTGACCACCGTCTCCGCAAGCTCCTTCATTGAAGGGCCGCTCGTTTCCGGTGCCGATTCAGCTCGCCGCTGCTCGAAAAGCGATTGAGTGCGAATCGCGATTCCGACGACCGCCAAGCCTGCAAGCATGAAAACCAAACCGGGCGAGGAGGTAACAACTCGGAAGCGCGTACTCGCGATGCCGCCGCCTCCTTGGAAAGTGCCGGTGATGCCTTTTTCCAACAGGTCTTTTCCGAAGTAGCAGAGCAACAACCCTGCCGCCAAGTAGGCAATCTCCAAGAGGACGGCCGCAATCGTGTGCTGCATCATGATCCAACCCCCTCTGCCGGCTGAAGTCGCCCTTCATGGTTGGGTTAGCTATCGGACGGATACTACGCTCATTGAGCGGCAGGCTCAAGATCACAAACCGACGCGAAGTCCCCACGGTTCCGCTGGTCGGAAATCGAGCGTTGGCTAAATGAGTGTCGAGAAGAAAAGGCATGAAACGAACGGTTGGCCCGTTCTTGATGTTGAACGTGGAGTAGGATGGCCTGCACAGCCGGAGGAAAACCCGTTCTCGCGTTCGCCTTCGAGAAGG
>JAKEER010000233.1 GCA_022616615.1 Acidobacteriota bacterium | reverse complement strand
CGCAACGACGAACCACCCCCGCCGTGGCCGTCGGCCACGGCATCCCCTCCTTAACCAAGGAGGGGAACTTCTGCGCACTTTATTTCTTCACAGGCGCTTAGAGTGCGTTTCATAAATTCGATCACGTATTTTGCTTACAGGTTTACGGCATCCCTGGAGGGGATCAATTTGAATAGCCACGGGGTGACGCGCCAAGCGGAACCCGTGGCTGTGACCAATCGACGACCCAACCCTGCAGGGGTTGAACATCGACAGGGACGGGAATTTAACCGCTTCGGGGTCGGCATCCGTTGTTTCGTTAACCACGGTTTACGCTCCGGGACTGGCGTCCCAACGCTTCACCCGTGGCTATTCAAATTGATCCCCTCCGGGGATCCCGCTGCCAAAACAAATACGTTAGTGTATTTCTGAAACGGTGCACTTAGAAACGCATGGGCAAGATTAAGTTGGCAGTCTTATGCTTGATGGTAACAGAATGCTGGAAGCCTTAACTCGTCCTCGTCGTCCTCCTACTCGGCCTTCAGCATTGAATGTCAACCCACAGTTGCTTCTCGGGCATGCAAAGCCGAGGACGAGAACGACGACGAGTTAAGGACGAGCCCAAAACTCCAAGTTATTTTTGCCCAGGCCCTTGGTTCGGCGCAGACAACAACACCAAGGACCAAGTTCGAGCCTGTCGTTTCCTTGGAATGTGACATGAAAGACAACTTTCAGGTAGGTCTTACAGCGGATTTTCTTTCTGAGGGCAAGTTAGTTTTCAAGAATATAGGACTAAGCCTCCTGGAGAGAGATGGAATCCGTTACCGTTTCCTGGATCATCATGCACCCATTGTCACTTCTGACCAGATCGATGGGATCAATGCCTTGATTTGTCTGACTCCTCGGATCACGGCGGATTCTCTCTCCCGTTCTGATCAGCTCATCGGAATCGCTAGACTTGGGGTCGGCTATGACACGGTAGACGTCAAGGCCTGTACAGCAGCCGATGTTGCGCTATTCATCACTGCGGGCGCAGTTAATCATTCGGTAGCAGAGGCGATCGTGGCATGGATGCTGGCCCTTAGCCATCATGTCATACCAAAAGACCGCCTGACTCGGGAGGGAAAATGGAAGAATCGGACAGACTGGATGGGATCCGAGCTACGCGGTAAAACCGTCGGGATCATAGGTCTCGGCGGAATTGGCAGCTATCTAGTAAGGCTCTTGAGTCCTTTCAGCGTCGGAGAGGTGATCGCGTTTGATCCCTTGGTTGATCCGGAAAGAGCTGCTTCACTAAGGGTCCGCTTGGTTAGGCTGCCAGAACTCTTAAAAGCGTCCGATTACGTCGTGATTAGCTGTCCTTTGACCCCAGAGACCCGAGGGTTGATCGGTGAATCAGAGCTTGCCTTAATGAAGCGAAGTGCCTACCTAGTCAACATAGCTCGGGGTGGAATCGTGAATGAAGACGCCCTGGCTGATCATCTTGTGTCTGGTGGTATTGCAGGGGCAGCCATTGATGTGTTTGCTGACGAGCCTGTCAGCAGTTCACACCGCTTGTGCCAAATGGACAACGTGATCTTGGCGCCTCACTCAATCGCCTGGACAGACGAATTCTTCGAAGAAGTCGGCAGCATGTGTTGTCGCCAAGTGTTGACGTTAGCGGCCGGTGCAATTCCGCCAGGCCTCGTCAATGGCGAGGTAGCTGGAAAGCCAGGCTTCAAGCAAAAGCTGCAGCGGTTGAAATAGAAAGAGCTAAGAAGGAGGTCGAGACCGGGCAGGAAAAGCAGTTCGGAAGGCTCTGAATCGTTTTTCAGCTGCCTTTGAGCTTTGCCGCGGTCTAGGTCATGAGCCTGGGATATCTGGCGTCTGGACATTTCCATTCCCCTCCTCGGCTGAGGAGGGGCGGGCGCTGGCACAGGGACGGCGGTCCCGGAGCCCGCGCCGGGGTGGTGCGACCGGCCGTTGCGGAAACCTCCAATCGAACGTTTCGTGCCCGCAAAGGCTCTTCCTCGATACGAAACGCTTGAATGACGGTTCTCGGTGAATCCCTCAGACCACCCCCGTGCCGCTGCGCGACCGCCGTCGCTGCGAGGCACATCCCCTCCTGATTTCAGGAGGGGAGCCAGAAAAACGTCCAATCGCACGGGATATTAGAAATACGTGGTTACACTGCGGTATCGCTACCCATTGGCGATGAAAACCTGAAGAGTCGCTTGACAGGCGTGAGTGCGCGACGATAAAGTAATAATCAAACCGATTGCTCTGTTTTAACACTAGAGGAAAAAAAGCGTGTCACCTCATGACCCAAGCTGGAAGATCTTTTTCTGACCCGGCGAGAACTGCCAGTACTTTTTTTCTCCGGTAGGTTATTTCTCAACGCGTCCTACTGAGGATCGCAGAATACAGCGACGAAACTCGTGGTCTGTCAAGAAACTCAATCGACCTCGGTTCCCCTCGCGCCAACGCGGGAAGAGGATGAAGGCTTGAGAAGCCTTCATGGGGTGAGGAGGGGGCGAGCACGCGGCTGATTAATCCTGCAGAGCTCCAGACTCCTCATCCAGCGCTGCTTCCGCGTGCTGATCCACGCTATCAGATTCCCCCTCACCCCCAACCCCTCTCCCGCGTTGGGGCGAGGGGAGCCGAATTCAGCTACGACCGCAGCGAACATGCACACACGGGGCTGTCACTATAATTTGCAATGTTCATTAAGTAACCTTCAACCAACTCTAGCCAAGGAGGTGAGAGATGTCGCATCTTCCACAATACAGAACAATGACAGCCCAGTTAATGCTGTTGCTTCTGTTCGCCCCAGCGGTCTATGCCCAGTTTGGCGCTGGCACTATTCTAGGCACGATCACGGATCCCAGCGGGGCGGTATTGCCCCAGGTGACGGTGACTGCAAAGAACAACGTGACGAACGAGACTCGAACCTTCAGCACCGACCCGGACGGCAACTTTCAGTTCAGTGCCCTGCCAGCCGGCACTTATACGCTGACGGCAACGCAAGATTCGTTTAAGACAGCCGCGGTGGCGGACGTCATCGTGCGCGTTAACACGCAACTCAGGGTGGACATCACGATGCAGTTAGGCGAGGTGGCAGAAAAAATCGATGTGGAAGCTCTGGCTCCTCAGTTGCAGACGAATACGGCGGTTTTGGGGACGGTGATTGATCAGCGTACGATGCTGGAGCTGCCTTTGAACGCCAGAAACTTCTTCGATCTGATGGCACTCACTCCGGGCGTCATCAAAGTCCGAGGCGGCAGCCAAGTGATGGATGAACGCTCAGCAGAGATTGGTGGCATTCGCAACACCTCCACGAACGCGATGCTCGATGGGGTGGACTTTTCCGTGGTCAATATTAACAATCCGGCCATCGCCCTCTCGCTGGATACCATCGAGGAGTTCAAAGTGCAGATGAACTTTATGGACGCCTCTTATGGACATGGCGCCGCTGGCATCGATATGGTGACGCGGCGGGGCAGCAATCAGTTTCATGGGGTTGCCTATGATTTCATCCGCAACCGGGCCTTTCAAGCGGGTCAGTTCTTTCGACCCCCCGCGGGCGCGCCTCCCTTCACCTACAATCAGTTCGGCGGCAGCGCCGGTGGGCCCATTGTTAAGGACCGAACCTTCTTCTTCGGCAACTACGAAGGGCGGCGGCGCAGAACGGGAACCATCTTGCAAGGACTGGTCCCCACCAGTGAGATGCTCGCGGGTGACTTTTCAGCTTTAGGAAGGACTATCCGCGATCCGTTCAACAACAACCAGCCGTTCCCGGGAAATCGGATCCCGCGGGAACGTTTCAATGCAATCAGCGCTCAGTTAGTCCCGTTCTTCCCGCAACCCAACTTCATTGGGCAAAGGCCCGGAGTCAACTTTCTGGTGACGCCCAGCGACACGGAGCGGCGCGATCAATTCACCGTCCGCGTCGACCACAAGCTCTCCGAGAAAGGCAGCCTGTTCGGCCGCTATACATTTTCCGATAACGCTCTGGGCAATGTTGCTTATATCAAGGGCAAAGGATTGATCCGGCCCGACCGCACGCAGCATGTGTCGGTAGGGTACACGCATCTGTTGAGCCCGACGCTCATCAGCGAAACCCGGTTGGGTTACCTTCAGTTTTCCGGGGCTCGCCAAAGTGATGGCGATCGCTTTTCCACGAACTACGTCCAGCAGTTGGGCCTGAAGAATCTGGCGCCGAATCCAGGCGAGTACACGCTTCCTTCGATCAGTCTCACTGGCTACGCGCCTGGCAACCCTACCGGCACACCTGGTTTTGTAGGATATGGTCTGCGGATCGTCCAGCACAACATCTATTACCGGCTTGGAGAAACCGTCACGTACATTCGGGACCGGCACAGCCTAAAGATCGGAGGCGACGCAAGTCGTCTGATGGTAGGCTACGATCAAGGTAGCAATCAGAACGGAGTTTTCAGCTTCAGTGGCAACTTCACGGGAGATTCCTTCGCCGACTATCTCCTCGGAATCCCACAGTCTGCCACCGGCGGTCTGGGAAGCGGGGGTAACTTCGGAGGTGTGGCCAAGTATTCCATTGGCACGCAGTTCCAATGGTTCATTCAAGATGACTGGAAGGTCACCGATCGGCTCACGTTGAATCTTGGGATTCGGCACGAACTTTTTCTGGAGTGGCGAGGCCGTTTGGCCAACTTCGATCTGGCTAGCGGGCGACAGTTGCTGGCCAACAGCGCTGATTATTATGTGCCGCTCGCCGGCTTGGTACCAGGTTCCGGCGCACCGCTGCTTCCGGAACGGCCCATCAATACCGACAAGAATAATTTTGCGCCGCGTCTCGGCATCGCTTATCGACTCGGAGACAAGTCCACGCTACGCGCTGGCGCCGGTGTCTTCTACATCCTGAACACGGGCAGCGCCACATTGGGTAGAATGACCAGTACGGTCCCCTTCTTCGTTACGGCCAACCTGGTTTCTAGTAACACACGACCCGAACTGTTCCTTTCTGAACTCTTTCCTCCGCCGCAAAATACGCCGGGCTCGGTCAGCGGCCGAGTGGATCTCAACCGCAGGACTGGATACGTTTACCAGTACAACCTAACGTTTCAGCGTCAACTGCGGCCTGGATTATTGTTTGAGACCGGATACATCGGCAATACGGGTCACAAACAGGATGGTCCCATCCTGGTGAACCAGCCGCGCCTGCCTTCAGACCCGAATAATCCCGAACCCTTTGCCGCTCGCATGCCCTATCCGCAACTGATTCCAGGATTCACTGAGACTGCCAACTATCAGTGGTCGAACTACAACGCGGCTTTCCTGAAGTTTGAGCAGAGAATCACGAGCGGTCTGTCCTATACCGCTGCTTATACCTATTCCAAGTTCATTGACAGCGGCGGGCCCGGCCTGAACATCCAGAACATGTACAACAGGCGACCCGAACGGGGGCTGGCTGACAACGATATCCGTCACAACTTCATTGCCGGCTATGTTTATGAGCTGCCGGTTGGCAAAGGGAAACGCTGGAACCTTCAGAATAGGATTCTGGACGGCGTGCTAGGCGGCTGGCAGATCAACGGTATTACCAGCTTCAGGTCGGGCATGCCCTTCACGATTGGTGTTGCTAGTGATTTGGCCAACGTAGGCACGGGAGGGCAAAGAGCGGACTCCACAGGAATCAAGCCCACGAAGCTCGACCCGCGAACCAACGGCCTGCTGGGTTTCGACCGCGCGGCTTATGCGACGCCAGCGCGCGGAAAGTTTGGCACGCTCGGGCGCAATACCCAGCCGGGATTTGGCATCAACAACTGGGACTTTTCGGCCAATAAGAATTTCGCGCTTCCGTTTATCACAGAATCTTCGCGGCTCCAGCTGCGGTTTGAGTGGTTCAACTTTTTCAACCATACACAATTCCTTAACCCGGCCGCCACGGTCAACGTGCCAGCCACCTTCGGGTTGGTAAACAGCACGCTGGATCCGCGGATCCTCCAGATTGCGGCGAAGCTATACTGGTGAGGGGGAAGAGGATCGTGGACACGAACACGCCGTCCTTTACAAGAGCTGACCGGCATCGGCAGCCGCGTGAATCAGGAAATCTTGTGAATCATTTCTGGGAGGCTGGCAAACTAACGGGATCTTCACGATCAACTCGGGCCAGCCGCTGGTGATGCGGGTGGCGCAAAACACCAGCCGTTCGTTTGGCGGCGGCCAGCAGGTGAACTCCACCGGTGCGGGGTGGCACGGCCCGTGCTGGTGGCAGGCTTAGTCGAGCAGCACTGTGCGAGGACCCGCTCGCTACCGCTCGCGGTACTGTTCGCCTCGGGGTACGGGCGCTGACAGTACCGCGAGCGGTAGCGAGCGGGTCCTGAGGTGCGCAGAGGCAGCGTCACCCCGCTAAACAAATACAAGACGCGTTACAGGTTTCGGGTTTCTTGAACCGGCTCTTTCAAGAGCGCAGCGTACTTGAGAGAAGGAATGCGCTGGGTCATTGAGCGGAGGAATCTATACTTCTCTCGGCCCAGAGGCGAGCCACCGACGACTTCGGCTTTAAGGCGGTCGGCGAGCCGATTTTGGTGCGGGATCTGCATGCGACCATCCTGCACCTGCTGGGTCTGAATGACTTCACCCTGACCTATCTGCATGAGGGGCGCCATAAACGCTTGACCGACACGGGCGGGACGCTGCTCAAGGGGGTCTTAACCTAGCCCTGTAAGAGCCGGCTCGAAACTTCCGCACAGACCCGTTTCAGGCGTGTGGACGCCGCTCTTACTCCTCGTGCTCGTCCTCGACAAATGCCGAGTACGAGGGCGAGGAATCATTTTCATCCGTCGTGACACCGCGAGCTATGTGTTCCTGCCGTTATTAATGAGTGCAGAAGTAAGGAGACACCGCGAGGGGTTGAATCAGTACCCCTCACCCCGCCCGCTCCCAGCTTCCTGCCAACCTTGCTATTCTGGCTCCCCAGCATGCGCTTCCGTCTGGGCCGCTCACACTGGCCAGCGAGCTGGGTTGCCTCAACCAGGGCGTTAGTGGCCTGGCCACCTCCATCCCGCGGCGCTCTTGCTGCACCAAAGTCAGACCAGTTCTGTGCTCCAGCCCAATGCCCATAACTGCGGCACTTACACGACCTATAACCGTCACATTACCTATGCGATCCGAGATCAATTCACCAACACGATATCCGGGTTTGGAATGGGTCTGGAAGAGTCCTACAATACTCCCTCCGGGCAGTGCTCTTCCGGAGTTCACGTGACAACGGGATTCGGAGAAGGGGATACCATCCTCGATGATCTCTGGATCTGCCATCAGAGCTGCACAACCGGTGGGAGTTGCAGTGTTTCAGCCACTCAAACAATCAAAGTGAACGGCTTCACGGTTGCCACAAAGAGCGTTACATGGACGTGCAGCGACGTTACAGTTCAATGAGCCGAATGGAGGTAAGCCATGTCAAATTGTCATATCCGAATGTACCTAGCCTATCTCTTGCTTCTCTTCCATGTTTCCGACGCGAGTGGAACATTCGCGATGGAACAAGGCAAAAAGCAGCCCAAAATCTCGGAACTAAGGATCGGCTCTTTGCAGCTGGCCGATGGGGACATGGAAGCAGCACTAGCAGCGCTCAAACTGAGAGCCAACTCCAAGATTTTGGTTGGCTTTAAAAAGGACTCGGAGAACGAAAGAGGATTTCTTTGGACCTGAAAGACCCTACGGTTGGCGAAATCTTGGATCAGCTTTGCAAGGCTGATCCACGTTACACCTATGAGTTTTCAGGTGAAACCTTCATTAATGTCTTTCCCTTAGGAGCGAAGGTTGACCCAACGAATTTGTTGAATCTCCGAGTGAAACACGCAGTGATCAACGAAAAGAGGAGACCAGAGGTTGTCATTCGACGGATTCCCGACTTCGCACCCGAGCTGGCAAAGTACTTGGAGGACATGGCCAAAGAGCAGGCTAAGCGGACTGGAATCCCTTACGGGACTGTGGGATCCCGAATGAGGGGCAACATGGACCCTCAAATCTCGCTTGAGTTCCGGAACATGACGGTTCGTGAGATCCTGAACGCGGTCTCTCTCTTCAGTGCCGATCTCTATCGGAAGGATTCGCACTTCGCTGCTGTGAGCTGGAAGTACGAGTTCGTCGTCGATCCAAAGGCTGCCACAGGGCTCGGTGGATATCCTAAATGGGACGTATTCTAGCCGGTGGAGAAGCTTAAACGGGTTTGACTTGCTCAAAGCTCCATTTGCACCCGGCGATGGCCAGCCCTCAAAAATCTTTTCGCAATGTTGGCACTTGACCTTCATAGCCCTTCAAAGCGTATTGCACCTTACTGGATGGCAGCGGAACTATACCAAGATGCCAAACTTTGTCCCATAGCGAAATGGCGGCATCGTGGGGAACGGAACAGGGGAAAAAGGGTCACATCTTTCGATGTTCGAAATTAGGCGAGCAGGATGGAAGTTTCCTGACTGTTTTCGACCCTAAACTACTGAGGAGGGATCGTCCGGCACCGAAGGAGGAGGGCCTCCGGGTCAGGGCGCTGCGGTCAATCTTCATTTGCCTATTCCCCGACTCGACCGATTGGACCCTCTCAGACCAACTAGGCATGGGCTTAGCCCTTGATATCCCCTAGGCACAACCCTTGAAAGCCCGAAGCGCCAGCGAGGGTAACCGCGGCCGACCCTCGCTCGGGCTTTGGGCTTCCTTGTTGCGAGATGCGTAGATTTCACCCTCCCAAACTAATCATCTCAATCTTCTTGTGATCTTTGCTTTGGTAGCCCTGGATGGAATGCAGTGCTTCGAGCGGTTCGTCGGAGTATCGGTCCCTGCGCTTTCGCCACACACCGCTGATGAATTGAACTAACTCTTCATCCGTCGCGCTGCTTCGCAGCAACGACTTCAGGTCGTGGCCTGTCTCGGAGAACAGGCAAGTCACCAGCTTCCGGCCCACCGTCAAGCGGGCGCGCGTGCAACTCGAGCAGAAAGGCTCCGTGACTGAGGCGATCACACCGATGTCACCCTGGCCGTCAACGAACTCGTAGTCCACTGAAGGCGCTGTGCCCTGTTCTCTTCCCACTTTACGCAGCGGATAACGGGCGCCAATGGCAGCGAGGATTTCTCTCTTCCAGACCATTTTTTCTGACTTCCAGCTGTTCGAATTCCCTACATCCATGAACTCGATGAACCGCAGCGCGAAGGTGTGCTCGCGGGAGAACTCGACCAAGTCCAGGATGTCGCCGTCATTAACCCCGCGCTCGACCACCACATTGATCTTGACTGGCTGAAGCCCAGTGCCCTTGGCGTATCGAATCCATCATCAATTCACCGCGCGCCCCGCTTTGTTGAAGAGTTTCTGCCGCGCAGCGCTCGGAGGGAATTTTGACGCGGCT
>JAKEER010000232.1 GCA_022616615.1 Acidobacteriota bacterium | reverse complement strand
CCTGGCTGATGTCGAGCTAGTCTGCGAAGAATGCAAAGGCAGGCGGTTCAAGCCCGGCATTCTGGAGGTTCGCTACAAGGGCAAGAACATTTATGAAGTGCTGCAAATGACAGTGCGCGAAGCTATCGCCTTCTTCTCTGCCGTTCCGCGAATCACCAACAAGCTCAAGGCGCTTCAGGAAGTGGGCTTGGGCTACCTACGGCTGGGACAGTCCGCCACGACGCTGTCGGGGGGCGAAGCCCAGCGCATCAAGCTGGCATCCTACCTCTCGCGGCAAGCCAAGCACAAAGTGCTTTATATGTTTGACGAACCCACGACAGGACTCCACTTCGATGACGTTCACAAGTTGCTAGTCGCCTTTCGCAAGCTGCTCCAGACGGAGGCGACGCTGCTGGTTATCGAGCATAACCTGGATGTCATCAAGACGGCCGACTGGATTATCGACCTCGGGCCGGAAGGCGGCCACAAAGGAGGCTCTGTGGTAGCCTTCGGGCCGCCGGAAGAAATTGCTCGAGTGCAGGAGAGTTACACGGGCAACTATCTGAAGCACGTGCTTTCGTAAGGGTCGTTCTCACTTTCGAAAATGCCGAGGCCGGCGACGAGAACAGACGACGAACCATTTCTCTCACGAGGTGTCAGAGTTTGTAGTTTGTAGCGCAGACCCGTGGTTTGTGCGGGTCTGCCAGTTTTCGTGGCGTGAGACTCCTCTTGATGCCAGACCGTTCCTGCGCAAGATTTACTGCCCCAGACCGGGGGCGCCGGTCTGGGGCGTTGGACAGTTTTCAGCTCTTTCGCACGGCTTTTCGGTTGTTTTGCCTGCGGTGTGCGTGGGGCAGTAACCAAACAGGCGTTTGGGGGGCTGAACGCACTGACTCGCCACCAAGCGTGTGTTTGACTCAGCCGCCCTCCCAGGGCGGCTGAGTCGCTCCAAAAAATGTCCAATCTCCAGAGACCGACGGCGCCGGTCTGCGCTACCAAACGACAAAATGACGACTCGCTCTGTGGTCTTTCTGCTGATCACCCTGCTTTTCCTGCAGCCGGTTCTTTGCGGGCAGTCTAAAACCAAGTCTGCCGACAGAAAGCCGAAGGAGCGGCCAAACCAAGCCTCAGCCGCTCCCAACAACAATCTACCGTCTCACTATGACAAAGCTGAAAGCCTTGTGAAGGAAGGAAAGTTTGCTGAGGCGATTGCCGAGTACAAAAGTTCTTTGGAGGACCATCCGGAAAACGAAGCCGCGTTTTTCGGCATGGCACTGGCTCAAACACAAGCTGGTCTGGCAAAGGAAGCAGTGCTGTCCTACGAAGCAGCGCTGAAAATCGATCCTCAGCTTTGGGAGGCAGAAACAAACCTGGGGATTCTCCTGATGAACCAGCAAAGCTTCGACAAAGCGCTGCCGCACTTCCATAGAGCCCTGGAATTGAACTCGAAGAGTTTTCAAGCCGCCTTTTTTCTGGCAAAGGCTTTGGAGGCGCTTGGCCGGCTGAAAGAGGCGGCCGAGGCCTGTCTTCAAGCTTTGCCGCTGGCACAAGACAATCCACAGAAGTTTGAAATTCACGCATCGCTTGCAGCCATCCATTTCAAGACCGGCTCCCTGGAGGAGGCGGAAAAACATCTCGTTGCCGCAAGACAGTATGGGGACGACCCGGCCCTGGATCTCGAACTTGCTCGACTCTATTTGCAGAAAGGCGAATACGACAAGAGTGCCGAACTGCTCCAGCCGCAGGCTGGCAAGCGCCCAGAGGATTCAGCGATCCAGGAATTGCTGGGGCGGGTCTGGTTGCGAAAAGGGTCGCTCGAAGCGGCGGTTCGTGCGCTGGAGCTGGCTCTCCAGCACGAGACCGATGCGGAGCGGCGGCAAGGGATCTCGCTGGAACTGGCGCAGGCTTATCAGCAACTCGGTCAACCCGGAAAGGCCGCTAAGCTGTTGCAGGCTGCCGCCAGCGGGTCAAAGGACGCGAACCTGCATTTCCGTCTGGGCACGCTTCAACTACAGCAAAGAAACTTTGACCCGGCGGCCCAGTCGTTCCTGCGCGCCCTGCAACTGAAGCCCGATTGTGTCGAATGCTACAGCAACCTAGGATCGGTTTTCATGCTGCAGGAGAAATACCCCGAGGCCATCACCGCGTTCTCACGGTTCAAAGCGGCGCGGCCCGAAGCGGCGGGCACCTATTTTTATCTTGGGATCGCTTTTGACAAGATAAATGATGTTGAGAATGCTCTCGTGCATTACCAGCAGTTTCTTGCTCTGGACCAGGAAAGAAGCGACAAGCAGAGCTTTCAAGCCCGGGAGCGGATGAAGGTGTTGGAAAAGAGACGGAAAAAGCGCTAACCTGAAATGCAATGTGTTCAGGATCTGGCGAGTGATGCCCTTAAATGACTCTCAAGGAACGAAGGCCCGGCGTCCTGGTCTTCGGTGGTGGGCGGTTTCCATTCCCTTACAACTCTTCGCGCTGGCCTGTTGGGGGAGTTTGCTTTTCGGTGATGAATCGCGAAAGAAAGAACTCGTCCAGCAACAGGAAAGGCTGACCCGAGAAACCAACCCAATTGGCAAAGTGAAGGTGCTCATCAAGATTTCAGAGATTCATCTGCGCTCTGCCGGGCAGTCGGTCAAGAAAGGTGACTTCACCGCAGCCGACCGCGATCTTGTTCCCTACAAAGAAACGATTGGCCAGGCGTTGGAGACGCTCAAGTCTTCGCGCCGCAACGCACAGAAAAACCCGGCAGGGTTCAAAGAGTTTGAGATATCCTTGCGCAAACAGCTGCGTGTGCTTGACGATTTGAAGTCGCATTATTCTTTTGACCAGGCGCAAACGATTGACGCTGCCATTGCCGCAGCCAAGGCGGCGCAAGACGCGATGTTTGCGGAGCTCTTCGGGCCCGAAAACACAGGCCGGCGAAAGGAAAAGGATCCAAGCCGCCAGCTTGGCCAGAAACAAGAATGAGATTCCCTGTCTCCTCGCGGCTGGTTTACAAAGTCCTGACGATCGCTCTGGCGTGTTGCTGCTGGACTGCAGTCGTCCGCGCCTACAAAGACGATTACCTGACTGACGAGGAAATCGAGCAACTCCGCGAGGCCCAGGAGCCGCACGCGCGCATCAAGTTACTGGGAGAATTGCTGGAGCATCGTCTTGACAAGGCTCGAGCCATCAAGGATCCGGGCGCCGTCAAGCTGAAACCTCCAGAGTCGAAGCCGGGCAAGAAGAAGAATGCGAAAGCAGAGAAAACCGCTCCAGAACCGAAGGCGGAGAAAATGGCTGAACCGCAAGAGCCGAAATCCTTTGTTTCCTGGATGGAAGAGTACCTTCAGTGCCTGGAAGAAGTCAGCGCCAACCTGGAGAATTTTTCCGGCCTACCATTGGATCCTAAAGCCTATCGGAAATCCCTGACCAAGCTGGACGAGACGCTCCAGGGACACAGCCAATGGATCGATCAGATTGAAAGCAAGCTCGACCGCCCGGAGAAGAAGGTTGTCACGGAGGTTTCAGACGTGTTGGAGGAAGTAGCGGAAGACCTGAAGGCAGCAATCGAAAAGGCTGAGGAACAGATCAAGCTGTTGAAAGCAGCGGAGAAGGCCCGGTCTTCACGAAGAAAATAGGGAATCGATGAGTCAACTGGCTCTGTTCGAAGAAACAGAAAGGATCACTCTTGAGCAAGCACAGCGAGTTTTTGCTGAGTCTATCGCAGAGTTGCGCGTCAGCCGCACCCGGCAGCCCGTTCATGTGGAATTCTATCCATTCGTAGGCATTAATCACACCATCCGCTTTCGAGATGGACAATTGTACGTCCGATTGAGCGACTTGTTTCAACAGGCGCCGCCTGAAGTCATCAAGGCGCTATCGATCATCCTGCTTTCAAAACTCTTCCGGCGAAGGATTCCGGGCGCGGTTCATTCTGCCTATCGCTCGTATGTCAACTCGATCGAGATGAAAGAGAGATCGCTGGTTACACGCAGCCAGCGGGGACGCAAACTTCTGGCCGCACCCAAAGGCCGCCATTACGACTTAACAATTCTGTTCGACCGGTTGAATCAGGAATACTTCGAAAGCAGAATTCAAGGAGTGAATTTGGGCTGGAGCCTTCGCAAGAGCCGCCGCATTTTGGGGCACTTTGATCCGTCACACGGTTCGATTACGGTGAGCCGGATCTTCGATCATGCAGAGACTCCTGAAGTGGTGGTTTCCTACATCCTGTTCCACGAAATGCTTCACGCCAAGTTTGCCACCTCCTCTAACTTTGACCTTAAACATCGGCATTCCAGGCAATTCAAGAACGAAGAGAAGAAATTTGCCGAGTACGATGCCGCCAACGAGTGGCTGAAGGCCCACCTCTAGTCCCCGTCTCGCAACACAGATTTAATGCCAATTTGTTGAAAACTTGGAATCGCAGCTCAAAAAAAATCGACCGTGTCTGTCCGTTTGCCTAACTCTTCTATCCTGAAAAAGGAAAACATAAATCCAATGTTTTCAATTGCTTTTCAGGTGACCACAGTTGGGTGCAATCTGCTAGAGGGCAAGACAGACGGGCATCTCTGAGCTTTTGAAACAGTTTTGCACAGAGTTTTCCACATTTTTTGTGCATTACTTTTCCGTGGGCGACGCCCGCTGCAGCAAAGCTAGTAGAGCGATTCCTAAATAAAACAACAATACAAGAGCTTTGGGTGGCGCATACATGGCGCAGTTTGCCATGTGTGCGGCGACGGATCGCAGACATCGCAAAAGACACGATGTCTGCGCCACCTAGTTCGATCTGTAACGATATTTCGGAATCGCCCTACTAGGCTTCGACGCGAAATTCCTTGAGGCGGTCGACCACAGACTGGGGCGCTTCGACTTCAACGTAGACCTCGTCGTCCACATAAGAGCGCTGAATGAGCCGGCTGCAGGAATACAGTCTGGAGAGTAGATTTCCGTTCGCCTGTTTGAAAAGAAATCGGGCCCTAATCAGAGGATCGCCGCACAAAAGCTCGTCGATTTTGCGCAGCAGGTTGTCCAGGCCGATGGCCTGGGTCGCAGAAATGCTCACGGAGTTGGCTTGCGACAAGAGGCGAGACCCGAGGTGGGACAGATCGATTTTGTTGTAAACCTCGAGAGTGGGTTTCGAGGAGACCTTCAGTTCTCCCAGAATTCGAAGCACGGCTTCGCGTTGCTGCTGGCTGTGCGGACTGGAAACGTCGATGACATGCAGCAGCAGATCGGCCTGGCCAATTTCTTCGAGCGTAGCGCGGAAGGCCGACACGAGCGTCGTGGGCAGCTTGTGAATGAAACCAACCGTGTCCGAGAGAATCACTTCACGGTTTGAGGGCAGCTTGATGCGGCGGAGCAGCGGATCGAGCGTGGCGAAAAGATGGACAGACGCAAAAGTTCCGGCAGACGTCAGCGCGTTGAACAAGGTGGACTTGCCCGCATTGGTGTATCCCACCAACGAGACGGTCGGCACCGGGATCGAATGGCGAAACGCGCGATGCAGACTGCGATGGGAACGAACGCGTTCCAACTCTTCCTTGATTTTGTGAATGCGCTTGCGGATTTTGCGCTGATCGGTCTCCAGCTTGGTCTCGCCAGGACCTCGGGTGCCGATGCCGCCACCCAGCCGGGAAAGTTCCACGCCTCTTCCTGTGAGGCGCGGGAGCATGTAATTGAGTTGAGCTAGCTCGACCTGCAGCTTCCCCTCACGGGTTCGCGCGCGATTGGCAAAGATGTCGAGAATGAGCTGTGTGCGGTCAATGACGCGGCAGCCAATTTTTCGCTCGATGTTGCGCTGCTGAGCCGGCGAGAGGTTTTCGTCGAAAACCACCACCTCAGCCTTGAGCCGATTTGCACTCTCTTCAAGCTCTTGCAGTTTTCCGGAGCCAATCAGGTACGCAGGATCGTAATTCTCTCGTTCCTGAACGATCCGCTCAACCACGAGCCCGCCAGCCGACACGGTCAGCGAAGCCAACTCGTCCAATGATTCTTCCAGGCTTAGCGGAGCCTGAGCGGGGAGGGTTTTCGCAGAAGTCTTAAGGGCGCAACCAACGAGTAGAGCCTTTTCCCGGCGGGGGTTTGAAACATCCATAATCAACTGGCAGTCTCTGCGGAGGCATTGGCAGGGGCGCTGGCAGCGGCGCTGAAAGAGCGGCCAGCGGCCACCGTCGAGATGGCGTGCTTGAAGATCAACTGATCCTGACTGTTGGATTCCAGAATGACTGAGTACTTGTCAAAGCTCTTGATTCTGCCCGTCAGCTTTACGCCACTCATCAGGTAAATCGTGGTCACCGTCTTTTCCCTGCGTGCGTTGTTGAGAAAAACATCCTGAATGTTCTGAACCGGCTTTTCCATGGTCTTTTCTCCAAAGGGTGAACGGTTGACACTCGAAGAAAACAACTCACGTATTGTAATGGCGTCCCAGTTGGTTTCGCACGGAAAAATTTTGCAAGCAGACATGCATGCCTTGCGAATGCGAGAAACGTCCTTCGGACGGGGTCTTGAAGTCGCCCGGTGCTGGCGCCCGGAACGGCCTCCCGCTCTATGACTGTGAGTGCTCTTGCCAGTCGATCGACGCTGCGTTCTTGCGTGCGCTGTAAGCTAGGAAAGCTGAGGTGGAGAGGCTGAAGAAGGCAAAGATCAACACGTAAAGGGGCCGCTCTGCCCAGGCGACGCGCGGCAGGCCGGCGAGCTGCACCGACAGCGCGCCCAGAAACAGCAGCAGGAAACACCATCCGACGGAGAGTCCATTGAGTGTGTGCCGGCCCGTCGAGTATCCAGCCACGGCCGCGAGAAAACAGACGAAAACCGCAATCGTGAGGCATTCCTGGCGCACTTGGGAAGCGACAGGCAGCACGGTCTGCCACTTTTCCAGTAACGGGACCAGGACCGTAAGAAAGCTGACCGCGGTCTTGCAGAGTTCATAGTAGGGGCGGATGGCTTTGGGCAACATGGTCATTAACAAGTGCAGAAGAGAGAACAGCGAGGGACTGAATAAGTGGACCCTCACCCGCTCTAGGTGTGAGGAAATTGGAAGTTCGGCTCCGCTCGCACCCGCTGAGGGGGAGAGGTTTGGGAGTGAGGGGTCGGGTGCACAGAGTAGCGATTCCGCAATTAACGCGGAAGATGCGTGCTAGATGAGGAAAGGCAAGCAGCCGTCACAGCGTGGCGGTCCCCCTCAACCACCCTCACCCCACCCTCACCCCCCGCCCCTCTCCCGCGTTGGGGAGAGGGAGCCGAATTATTATTTTTTCACAGCGCCCTTGTCCTTTCCCCTCAGACGGGTCGATGGGAGCGGACGTACGCAGTTGTGTCCGCCAACCACTGATCTGACTAGTTTCTGTCGCGAAACTCGCGAGGCCGTGCCTGCGCTATTCTTGCGCGCTCTTCAACGGTTCGGCTCCCCTCGCCCCAGCGGGGAGAGGGGGTGGGGCTGCGGGGGCAGGCACGCCGCATCGATTCCCGAACCGAGCCCAAGAACGCCGCTAGATGAGGAAAGACAGGCGCATGCTGTCACAGCGTGGTAAGCCCCTCACCCCCCGGCCCCTCTCCCGCGTTGGGGCGAGGGGAGCCGAAATTTTTAGAAAGGTCGGCTCAAAGCCACACACTGCAAGACTTTCCGAGTTTCGCGACAGAAACTGACCAATACCTATCCATGACACTGCTTGCAGGCCGTTTCACGAGACATTTTCAGATGAAACTTTTCGGCGGATCCATGGGGGTTGTGGCAGAGAACGCACTCGGCGAAGACTTCATCGTTGTGCGCGTGGCCCGCGGCAAACGTCTTTTGCTGATGACACGTGAAGCAGGTCTCCGCAACCGTTGACATCTTGAATCCCTCTTGCTTTTCTTCCGCATGACAGGTTTGACATTCTGCCTGAGGCGGATGGGGTGTGTAGACTTTCCAACCTGCTGGGGCTGCCAAGCCTCCAGGCGTGCTGACAAAGAGCTGGATTTTCTGCTGGGTGCCAGCATTCTTCCAGATCAACTCGTGCCTGCCGGGCAGAACCTGAACAGAGAGAGCCTGACGCCCGGCTGCCGGTTGCTGCGCTCTGATGAGTTTGCCATCTAACGACACTTCGCCTCCGGCGCGCGCGATGACCTGGACCGAACCTGTCGCAAGAACCGATTGATCGGTTGGCCGTAGAATGCCCGGCTTTTCAGCCTCCTGAGCGGTGACGACTAGAAAAGTCAGAGGAAGGCCAAGAGGCCATCTTTTTGCGAATGAATGCAGGCTCATTGTTCCAGGGAAGAATCCGGGGATTTGTGCCATCCCATCGCTGAGGCTCAGACACTGTGCCCGACCAGCCTACAAGTTACAAGACCTAACAGGATGCTGAAAAACTCTCCAGATGAGAGGCTAGTCGCCGCTTGCTACCGCGCACGGTACCGTAATGCTTTGGAGTCAGAGCCTGGTGTTTCCGTACCGCGACCGGTAGGGAGCGTCTTTCGAGTTTTTCAGCGTGCTGCTAAGCCAGACAAGCTGGAACCAAAAATGGACCACGGGGGACACGGGGAAAATGGCCGTGGATGAACGCAAATGAACGCGGAATCTTCAGAAAAGTTGAACTGTCGGTTGAACCGTTGTTCAGGCTCTGTTCATCATAATTTCCCGGCCACTGAGCAAACAGAAATCAATTCTAATGCTAAGCTCTGCAAGGGGAGTCCAAGAAAAGGCGACTGCGATTATTGCCGGTTCAGGAACCCACGCCAACCACTAGTTTGAGAAAGCGGCGTTTGCCGACTTTCAGAACGAAGGTACCTGGCTGAGCCAGGTCAAGCTCTGCTTTGACGTTCGAGATCTTCTGATCATTCAGGCTGACGGCTTCCTGCTCGATCAGACGATTGGCCTCTGTGACAGAACTGGCGAGGCCGAGTTGGGCGATGAGTTTCGTGACGCGCACTCTTTCAGGGCGTGCTTCCAACTGCCTTTCCTCAATTTTATCGGGTGCAAGTCCCCGCTGAAAAATCCGGTTGAACTCCTCTTCGGCGCGATTGGCCTCATCCATCGAATGGAAATCACGAATGATGAACTTTGCCAGCTCCATCTTTGCTTCCTTCGGGTGCTTCTTGCCGTTTGAAACATCCTGACGCATCAGGTCGATCTTCCAGACCGGCAAATCGGTACAGAGTTCGTAATAGCGGAACATCAGCTCATCAGGGATCGACATCACCTTCCCGAACATTTCCTTAGGCGGCTCTTTGATGCCAATGTAGTTGTTCAGCGACTTAGACATCTTCTGAACGCCATCCAGACCTTCGAGAATAGGCATCGTCAAAACAATCTGGGGTTCCTGGCCATACTCCTTTTGTAGTTCACGGCCAACCAGCAAGTTGAACTTTTGATCGGTTCCGCCGAGCTCCACATCTGCTTCGAGCGCCACTGAGTCGTAGCCTTGTACCAGCGGATACAGCATTTCGTGAATCGAGATCGGCTGGTTGTTTCTGAGCCGGTTCGCAAACTCGTCCCGTTCAAGCATCCGCGCCACGGTGTAGCGGGAAGCCAGACGGACAAAGTCTTCGCTGTTCATGGCAGACATCCAGCGACTGTTGAAATCGAGAACCGTCTTTTCCGAATCCAGAATCTTGAACACCTGCTGCTTGTAGGTCTCGGCGTTCTTGAGCACTTCGTCCTTGGTAAGTTGCTTGCGTGTGACGTTGCGTCCGCTGGGATCTCCGATCAGGCCAGTGAAATCGCCTATCAAGAAAATGACGGTGTGGCCAAGGTCCTGAAAATGTTTCAGCTTTCGGATGAGCACAGTGTGCCCGAGATGCAAGTCGGGCGCGGTGGGATCGAAGCCAGCCTTCACGCGCAGCGGTTTTCCAGTTCGCGCAGCCTTCTCGAGCTTCGACTTGAGCTCATCCCCCCGGATGATCTCGACCGCGCCTTTCTTCAGGCACTGAAACTGTTCGTCAATTGTCAAATTGGAAGACATCGAGTTGGAATACCCAAACTAAATGCAGAAGTAGGGAGATACTGCGACCGGCTGAATCAGCGCCCCTCACTCCATGAAAGCTCTCAAGCCTTCATCCTCTCCTCAAGCCGGACCAGAGGGGAGCGGACATGCAAGTTGTGTCCGCTCCCCTCTGATCTGGCTACTGAGGATTGCAGAATATAGTAACGAGACTCTTCGTCCTCCACGAACGAAACGGACTTCGGTTCCCCTCTCCCCAACGCGGGGCCAACGGGGGAGAGGGGAGCTGATTCTAGCGACTGTGATCGCATCAGATAGCACGCAGAAGTTTCACTATAATGCGCAATGCTCAATATTATCGTGAGATTTGCAGCGCTCGTCGCCCTTCAACCCGAACCCGCCCATCAAGCACGCACTGGATTGCCTTGGAGTAGATTTGGTGCTCTTGCTCGAGAATTCTTGCAGAAAGAGACTCCTCGGTGTCCTCGTCGAGGACCGGCACGGCGGCCTGCAGAATGATAGGTCCCGAATCCAGGCCTTCATCAACAAAGTGCACGGTGCAGCCTGAGACTTTCACGCCATATTCCAGAGCTTGCCGTTGCGCATCCAGTCCGGGGAAGGCAGGCAAGAGAGACGGGTGAACGTTCAGGATACGATGGCGGAACGCTTGGATGAAGGCTGGACTCAGCAGACGCATGAATCCCGCCAGGCAAACGAGGTCCGCTTGCTTCTCTTGGAGAACGTGGATCACTTGCCGGTCGAAAGCTTCCCGGCTCAAGCCTTTCGAGCTCAGGAAGAAAGCGTCGAAACCACGTTGCCGCGCTCGTTGCAAGCCCGGCGCCGATTCCACATTGCTGGCGACGACCGCAATTTTGGCCTTCAGTTTGTTCTTGTCGATGTGCCGGGCGATGGCTTCAAAATTCGATCCTCGACCGGAAAGCAGGATGCCGAGCCGTTTCATGGTTCGTAAACCACTCGCCGTTTGCCAGATCGGATCTCGCCGATCGCATAGACCGGCTGATTGCGACTCTTGAAGTATGCCTGAATCTTCGTTACGCGCCGGGAAGAAACGATGACGGCCATTCCAATGCCCATATTAAAGGTGCGCAGCATCTCCAACTCGTCAATCCGCCCCATCTTCTGGAGAATTCCGAAAATGGGCAGACCGGGCCAACTGCCCACACGGATCAGGGCTGCGCAGCCGGCCGGCAGAATGCGAGGAATGTTTTCGGTTAACCCGCCCCCGGTGATGTGGGCCATCCCTTTGATCCACTTCCGATCCACGAGCGGCTTGAGAACCGGCATGTAATTGAGGTGCGGGGCGAGCAAGGTTTCTCCAATCGGCTTCTTGAGCCCCGGCAGCCGGGTCTCTGCGTTATAGCCCGATCTCTCCAGCAGCAGCTTCCGGGCCAGCGAGTATCCATTGGTGTGCAAGCCGGCCGAGGGCAGCCCGAGAATGACATCGCCAGGGCGAATGCTGCTGCCATCGACAATTCTCGACTTGTCCACCACGCCAACGATAAAGCCCGCCAGGTCGTATTCGCCATCCTTGTAGAATCCAGGCATTTCAGCCGTCTCGCCGCCGAGAAGGGCACAGCCTGCCTCCCGGCAGCCCGTGGCGACGCCTTCAACGACCTTGGCGATGATCTCAGGCACCATTCTGCCAGTGGCGATGTAGTCCATGAAGAAGAGTGGGGTAGCACCCTGCACGAGGATGTCATTGACGCAATGGGAAACCAGATCGTGCCCCACCGTATGGTGAATGCCTGTCACAAACGCCACTTTCAGCTTGGTTCCAACGCCATCCACGCTAGAAACCAGAACCGGCCTGGAAGACCTGCGCTGATTCAGAGAAAATAGCCCTCCAAACCCACCGATCTCAGTGAGTACACCCGGAGTAAAGGTGCGTCGCGCGAGCCCCTTGATTCTCTTCTTCGCGAGGTTCGCCTGATCGATGTCGACACCGGCGTCACGATAGCTTGAAACCAACGGAGTCATGTGGGAAGGTGAGTCTCCTCAAGAATAGGCGCAGTGTAGCGGCCGACGTGAGGAGGCGGCTTTAGGCAGGAGCCGCTGAGGCACCGCGCCGCGGCCACCGCCTCACGTCGGCGGCTACAGCATTACCATTTATTCACCGGGGCACTGGATCGCCAATCTGCACGAGGGCGCTCTCGGGAAATTCGACGGGATACTTTCCGGTATAGCAGGCTGTGCAGAAATGAGGCTGCTCTTCCGAATCGCCGCAAGCCCGCAGCATTCCTTCATGACTCAGATATCCCAGCGAGTCGGCCTCAATGTATTTGCAGGTTTCTTCGACAGAGTGGCTGGCGGCAATCAACTCCCGCTTGTTGGGGGTGTCGACGCCGTAATAGCAAGGCGAGATCGTCGGAGGGCAACTGATGCGCATATGCACTTCTGTGGCGCCTGCCGCCCGTACCATCTTGACAATTTTCCGACTCGTCGTTCCGCGCACAATGGAGTCATCCACCAGAATCACTCGCTTGCCACGCAGAAGATCTTCGACGGTATTCAGCTTGATTCTCACGCCGAAGTGCCGGATGGACTGTTTCGGCTCAATAAAAGTGCGTCCAACGTAATGGTTGCGGATCAGGCCGAACTCAAACTGAAGACCGCTTTCCCGCGCAAATCCGATGGCTGCGGCGACGCCTGAATCTGGAATTGGAACAACGATGTCGGCGTCAGCGGGTTGCTCCTGGGCCAGGTACTTGCCCAGCAAATACCGGCTCTGATACACCGAACGGCCAAAGATCCGGCTGTCGGGCCGCGAAAAATAAACGTGCTCGAAGATGCAGAACGAAGGCCTGGCAGGCGCAAAGACCTTGCGCGACTCAACGCCATTTTCCGAGAAGATAAGCATCTCTCCCGGCTCCACTTCGCGTTCGAAGTCAGCGTCGATCAGGTCAAACGCGCAAGTTTCCGACCCCACAACCGGCGAGCCATCCAGCCAGCCGAAACAGAGCGGCCGGAAGCCACGCGGATCGCGCACCACAACCATCTTCTCTTGAGTGAGAAAGATCAGAGAGTAGGCGCCAGTCACTTGCAGCAGGGCTTCCTGGATGGCTTCCTCGATCGCGGGTTTGTGCGAGCGCGCAATCAAGTGCAGAATGACTTCACTGTCGCTGGTCGACTGAAAAATGGAGCCGTCCGCTTCAAGCTGGCTGCGGATTTCGTGGGCATTTACGAGGTTCCCATTGTGGCAAAGCGCCAGGTTGCCTTTGCTGCACACCACCTGAATCGGTTGAGCATTCTTCAGGGAACTCTCACCGGCCGTCGAGTAGCGCGTATGACCGATGGCGACGTCGCCCTTCAACCCCTCAAGATTGGCTTCGGTGAAAATGTCGGCAACGTGCCCCATCCCTTTGCAGGCGTGCAACTCATGGCGGTCTGAGGAAACGATTCCGGCGCTCTCTTGTCCGCGATGCTGCAGCGCGTAAAGCCCGAGGTAAGTGATTCGCGCGGCATCCGCGTGCTTGTAGACCCCGAAGATGCCGCATTCTTCATGAAATTTGTCGTCCATGTTGATTCCCAAAGTTCCCAGACATGGCGTGGATGCTGACTCTCTAGCGCTGAAAATATTGTCCCACCGAGTCTCTCCAAATTCTCTCTAATTCATTCACGGGCTCGTTGATCAGGACTAAACCTCCAGCCCGAATTTTGAGCTGACCACCGCCCGTCGTTCCCAGCCGCAGCAACTGGACTCGATGCTTGGATGCAGCGGCTTCGAGCGCCGCCAGACTTTCTTCATCCAGGGTCACCAGGATGCGCGACTGATACTCTCCAAACAGCACTCTGGCAGGAGAAGCCACCGCGGGCAAGTCAATACTCGCGCCCCGCCTCGGGTTGCGGAAATTCGAAAAACTCATTTCGGCCAGAGCCACAGCCAGCCCGCCCTCGGAGCAATCGTGAGCAGCGCGGATCAATCCGGCTTCAATCCCTTCCAAGCAGGCTCGCTGCACTTGTCGCTCCCGGTTCAAGTCCAGCGGCGGGCAGGGTAGACGGTTTGCCCAAAGCGTGTAGGCGTCTTTCTGACTGCTCAAATCCTGTTCCCATTCGCTGAAGGCATGCTCCAGCGCCGCCTCGTACTCTTCGTCTGGTTCCGTCAACGGCCCGAGGAGAGCGACAACCTGGCCGTCCTGTTGAAACCAGCAGCCCGTTGTGTGCGTCACCGGCTCGATGAGCCCCACCATGCCTATCACCGGCGTGGGATAAATGCCCTCACCTAGCGTCTCGTTGTAGAAGCTCACATTACCACCCGTCACGGGCGTTTCAAACACCCGGCAGGCTTCCGCCATTCCATCAATGACTTCGCTAAACTGCCACATGATCTCTGGCTTCTGCGGATTCCCAAAGTTGAGACAATTAGTTGCGGCAAGAGGCAACGCACCAACGCAAACCAGGTTCCGGCAGCTCTCGGAAACGGCAATCTGG
>JAKEER010000231.1 GCA_022616615.1 Acidobacteriota bacterium | reverse complement strand
AATGGAATCGGGGCTGGCTCGGTTGTGCATGACAGCATAGGCATGGAACGGAGCGTAGCCGTCGATTCGCTCGACCGACACGTAACCGCTGGAGAGGTCCAGACCGTTAGAGTGAAGGATTTCATCGACCTGATAAAACCCGCCCGGACGAAGGACGACGCGGACCGTGTGAACCGGGGCTGGAGTATTCGTGGCATACACCCGTAGCCGCAGGGTGATCTCTCCGTCTTGCGCTTCCCCGGCGTGTTGTAGCGCTACGTTGGTTCGGTATGACGCATCTTGTCGAAGCCCGAAGAGGAAGACGTCATCGACCAAGGAGGCCATTGGCAAACCTGGGTAAGCCACGCCGGCCCTGCCGTCGGGAACAGCCCTGGTGGTGCGGACAGAGACGGCCGCTTCATCGGGCGAGGAAAGGCCGTAAAAGCGAACGCTGAGAGTGCCGTAGTGGTTGCCGGATTCGGTGATCGGAATGCCAAGCTCGCGAAGATAGGCAATGGCGTCTGGCACAATCCGTTGTCTGCCTGCTTCAAGCGTTGTCTTGGTTTGTCCACTTCCGCCGCCGAAGGCTGCTGTATAGGTGAACTCGACGGTTGCCTCTCGAGTGGAGCGGTTAGCCACTGTCAGTTCAGACTCATAGAAGACCTCGCCACTGTCAGGGGAAGATACGATGACGGGAACGAAGAAGATGCGGCTCATGGGGACCGGATCGGTAACTACGCCATCGTCCAAAATCTTGAAAATTCCTCCGCCAGCAGTGCCTGCATAGAGGACATTCAGTCCGCTTTCCGTCGGACCTAGAGCCAAGGCGCGGATATTGCGGTTGCTCAGGCCATCGCTGAAGCGAACCCAGCTTGCGCCGCCGTCGCTGCTTCTGAAGACACCGTTGTGAGCAGTAGCCGCGTCCAGAGTGCTCGGATTTCTCGCATCGACAACGAGGGCATCGATGTTTGATCGGGTGCCGATCAAGTCGGCCAGACCATGGTTGATGCCGGACCAGCTTGCGCCGCTATCGATGCTCTTGAATAGTCCTTCAAAGCGAAGGTCGCGCTTGTTTCTGGTCCCGGCATAAAGAGTGCTTGGAGTCTTGGGATCGATTGCCAACACACTGATGGCAGTGTTCGCCAGGCCAGTTCTGCTCCAGCTGAGGCCGGCATCGGTGCTCTTCTGCACAGTGCAAGAACTATCCCAGTGTGCTGCCGCATAGACAGTGTTCGGAGCGAGCGGACTGATTGCGAAGGCGCCAATTGGACAGGGGAATGGAGGGTAGCTCCAAGAGGCGCCACGGTCGGTACTCTTCAGGAGATTGCCGTTAAGACTCAGACCATATCCCCAGGGATCATACTGTGGCGCTACATAGAGTATGTTCGGATTGACAGAGTCGATCGCCAACGCGTCGATAGGGGCACATCCAGGACCGGGCAGGGTAAGGTAACTCCAGCTTGCGCCGCCATCAGCGCTCTTGAAGGAACAGTTGTTGTTGCTCGCATAGAGAGTGTTCGGGTTGACAAAGTCAATCACCAGAACGAACGGAGAAGTGCCTGCGAGGCCGCTGGTACGCCAGGTCTCGCCTCCATCCAGGCTCTTGAACACACCATCGCCGGTCCCAACGTAGAGGGTCGTTGGACGAACGGGGTCGATGGCTAGCGCATGGACATCAAGACTCGTGAGGCCGGTGTTGACTGCTGTCCACTCTGCAGCAAAGCCAGGACCACACGTCACAGCGAGCAATGTCAAAGCGAACACAGTCAGGGCTTGCTTTCGTAAATGTTCCATTGCTTTGCCTCTTTCTATCGTTGTACCTGCTCGAAACAGGTGAGAGAGCTGGATGTGAACTATGTCCGATTGGATAGCATCCCCTCACTTAGGATAGATCGAGTCGGCGTCATGTAGCGCAAACCTGCCGTTTTTCTGGCAGGTCTGCGGCTTTTGGGTGATCCGGAGACGAAAAACCGCAGACCGCACAAAGCACGGTCTGCGCACCATGGCTCTCTCAAGGCACACCTTCGAAGGTCCCAGCGGTGCGCTGCAGGCTGGAGACGGTTGAGCGCGCCAGAATGGGCTTGCCGTTCACCGACACGATTTCGAGCGGGCCATAATTTCCAGTCATCCCCAGCTTGTTCAGAATATCTGCCGAACTCAGCAGACCGTTGCCTGGGATAACTTCCACGCTGGAGGCTTTGAGATTGCCATCCACGTCCCTGAATTTGAGCTCGACGGTTGAGGGAGCAGCATCCAGGTTGGCTACGACCAGGCTGGATCGAAAGCCTGAGACACCTGTGGTGGAAGGGATCAGCAGCTCGGTTGACTGAAGATTCTTGCCAACCATCAAACTGAAGTCTTCTGAGAGATTGTCTATTTGCGCGGTCCAGGCAAAAGTGTCCTGATCTGCTTCCAGCCTCAGAGTTCCCTCTATGCTCACCCCGGGCGAAGCGGACCCTAAAGCAACATTCACGCGGTTGAGCTGCGTCATCCCGCCTGCTGGCACGCTCGTGACGAGGCTACCTACCTCCACTCCGTTCTTGTCCACCAAGCTAACCGTCACATTGGCTGTGACCGTCCCGGGATTGTTGATCCCGAGATTGGTTCGAAACTCCGCATTTTCCAACGAGTACAGCACCACACTGCGCCCGGCTGAGGCGGTATCGACTCCTTCAAGATAGGCGCTGGTCCGCTGGGAGGAGACAATGTGCCCGGCTGCAATGACGCGGATCCCGTTGTGCGCTTCGACCTCGATGGGGCCAAACGTTCTAACAAGCCCCGCGGATTTGTGAATATCCTCGAAGTGCAGATAGCCGTAACCGGCGATCGGCTGGTTTAGCAGTGAAGCAAGCAGATTGCCGGCACTGTCGCGAAGGCGAAGGCTGACGTGACCGTCGTTGGCGCTGGTGCTGATGACGGTCAAGCTCGTTGTGAGCCGATCGTTGGAAACGGAAGAAGGCAACAGCACACGGGAAGCCATATCGGACCGGGCTAACACGAAGTTGGGATCCGCGCTGGCATTGTCGATTTGTGACGCCCATGCACGGATGTCTTGATCGGATTCGAGAACAACGTAGCCTTCCCGCCCTGTCAGGGTCGAGGATGATTCGAGAAACCGCGCAATGTGGTTGAATTGCCGCATCCCGAAGGGCGGCACCATAGTGGATGTCTTGGCGATGAGCAGACCTTGGTGATCCACTAGAGAGATCTGCACAGTCGCCGTCACACTGCCGACGTTGTTGATTCCGAGATTGGTCCGAACGTCAGGAGAGTCGACGACGAAGGGAATCCGCCAGAGCTGGGCTTGAGCAGCGTGAGTCGTTCTGGGAGCAAACTCGGTTAGCTGAACGTAAGTGAACGCATCTGGAACCAGGGTTACCTTGCCGTCTGGCTGCAGCACTTCCAGGGAGTAGGTTCCCGTGGCCAGAGGCGGCGTCAGTCCCGTCAACTCTCCGGCATTTTTGAAAGTGAGCGCCGCGATTGCCGCTCCACCGACACGAACGATTGAACCTGGCTGGAAGTTCCGACCCAGAACTCGAACGCGAGTGCCACCATTCGTCGGACCTGAACGGGGATAGAAACCCGAAATCACCGGAGGGTCGCCCGGGTTGCCGGTGAGATCGGCCGAGACCTTTCGGATGCGGTGGTTGGAGGAATCGGCGATGAAGAGATTGCCGGCTCGATCGATTGCGAGGTCCGTTGGCCGATGAAGCTGGGCAGACGTGGCGGGGCCAAAGTCTCCGCTGAAACCTGCTGTCCCACTACCTGCAATGGTGCTAATGACACCTGTGGCACTGACTTTTCGGATCCGGTTGTTGCCGGCGTCTGCGATGAAGAGGTTGCCAGCCCGGTCGACCATGATACCTGTAGGGAAATGAATCCGCGCTGAGGTCGCAGAACCTCCATCGCCGCTGAAGCCCAACTCCCCGTTTCCTGCCACTGTGGTGATGGTTCCGTCTGGAGTCACCTTCCGGATGCGGTGGTTCTCCGTGTCAGCAATGAAGAGATTGCCTCCGGCATCTACCGCCAAATCCGACGGATTGTTGAATCGTGCGGCGATCGCTGGACCGCCGTCACCGCCAAAACCTTGATCGCCCCAATCTGCTCCGGTACCTGCAACGGTGGTCATGACGCCGGCGGGATTCATCTTGCGGATACGCAGATAGTCGATGATGAAGAGGTTGCCTCTGAGATCCAACGCAGCACCGACTGGGGCCGAGAGCAAAGCCCCGGCGCCAGTCTGCTCGTCCCAGCCATGGCCGCCGCCTACTAACGTGGTAATAGTGCCAGCAGGACTCACGTTGCGAATCCGGTGGTTGCCTGAATCAACGATCAGCAGGTTGCCGACGGTATCGAACATGACGGCCGACGGGAAGTTGAGCTCCGCACCCAAGGCAGGACCTCCGTCTCCGCTGAATCGCGGCATTCCCGTCCCGACTACGGTCCCGATGATGCCGTCCGGCGTGACCCTACGGATGCGATGGTTGTCAGGATCGGCGATGAAGAGATTGCCCGCCTCATCGACCGCAACACTGGATGGACGGTTCAGCTCAGCTGAGACGGCGGGACCGCCATCGCCGCTGAACCCCAGGCTTCGTCCCTTGCCAGCCACAGAACGGATCACACCTCCTGTCGTCACCTTGCGAATCCGGTAATTGCCGGAGTCGGCTATCAGAAGGTTACCCTCTCCATCCACCGCGACACCTGTCGGGAAGTTCAGCAGGGCCGAGGTCGCGGGACCGCCGTCCCCATTGAACCCCGCCTTTCCGCCCCCAGCCACAACACTCCCGCGGCCATCAGGGGTCAGTCTTACAACGCTGTGGCCTAGGATGTCCCCGATGAACACGTTGCCTGCGCCATCGGCCGCGACAGTCCTCAGATAACCTTTCGGAGCATTCAAGGCCCCATTTTCGCTGATATAGTCCCAGCACCCGTAACAGGGATCGCCCATAAACGTGCTGATGATCCCGTTTGAAGAGACCTTCCGAATGCTGTTGTTGTGCGAGTCAGCAATGAACAGATTACCTTTTGGGTCGACAGCGACATCCGATGGGAAACACAGGCCAGCAAAAACAGCCTCGGCGCCGTCGCCGTGGAAGGCGCAGCCATCTGGACCTGTTCTTCCCGTGCCGGCCACAGTCGTGATGAGACCCTCGGGCGTGACCTTTCGGATTCGGTGGTTGCTGGCGTCGGCAATGAACAGATTGCCAGCTCCATCCACAACGATGCCCGACGGATAGTCGAGCTGTGCTTCAACAGCCGGGCCGCCGTCGCCTGTGAAATTCCCGGTTCCTCTTCCTGCAACCGTACTGATGATTCCAGCGGGAGTGACCTTTCGAATGCGGTGGTTGCCTGTGTCGGCGACGAAGAGATTTCCTATCGAATCCATAGCGAGGTCTGCCACGTACCCAAGCCCGGCAGACAACGCAGGTCCTCCATCGCCTCCATAACCAGGCACTCCCGTGCCTGCGATCGCCGTCAGCGAGCCATTGGCAGTAACACGGAAGACCCTGCCCTGCTGGCTGGCAAAATAGAACCCGCCAGCTCGGTCTGGAATAACGGAGGTAGGCTGATCAATGAGTTGATTCACCGCCGGCACCTCGCTGCCCGGCAAGACGCGACCAACACCTGCATACGTCGTAATGATCGAAGATTGAGCGAAGAGGCTCAGATCGAATCCAATGAGAAACACCAGTGACAATGCAACATGGAAGGGTTTCATATTCGCACCTCCTTTGCTGTTCGCCGGTTCAGGGCCGGCAATCGATTTGCCGAAAATGGCCATGCCCAGAAGTTGGTTGAAAACTGCCGCAACTCCGCCGCCATTCGGCAACCAAAAAGGTTTCGAAGGGCCGTCCTACCAAAGACCCGCCCGCAAGCCTGGATGCAAGGTTGTCAGGGCTCCGTCAAAGTCCCCCTTAACAAAAGGGGGACAGCGGTTTCGCAGAAACCGCGCGGGGGTTGTCGTACGTACGGGTTGCGATATGCCAGGACAACCCCCAAGGCCTGTGGCCTTTGCCCCCTTTTTTAAGGGGGACTTGACCGCCTGCCCGCTGTTTGAGGCTGACTCTTGACTTTGACGGAGCCTCGGCAAGGTTGTGTCCGATTGGATAGGATCTCATCACTTCGGATAGATTGGGCCGGCGTCATGTAGCGCAAACCTGCCGTTTTTCTGGCCGGTCTGCGGCTATTGGGTGACTCGAGGGCGAGAAACCGCAGACCGCAGAAAGCACGGGTGCGCTACAAGGAACCGATCCTCGGACACGCCGGATCCGCGGTCTACAAGTCATGTAGCGCAAACCTGCCGTTTTTCTGGCCGGTCTGCGGCTTTTGGGCGACTCGGAGACGAAAAACCGCAGACCGCACAAAGCACGGTCTGCGCTACAAGGAACCGATCCTCGGACACGCCGGATCCACGATCTACAAGTCATGTAGCGCAGACCTGCCGCTTTCTGGCAGGTCTGCGGCTGTGGGGTGATCCGGAGACGAAAAACCGCGGACCGCAGAAAGCACGGTCTGCGCTACAGGGAATCGGTCCTCCGACACGCCGGATCCACGATCTACAAGCCCGCAACAAGTCGGGCCTCGGACATCCCTCCTCTGCCCGGTCACTGACCCGTTTTGACGTACTGAAGGCAATCTCCCTGGCTGCTAAAGGTGCGCGGGTGGGTGAAGCTTACCCAGCCGCCGTGCTTGCATTGGTCGACATTCCTCGGAGGACCACAGCGGCGCTCATTATTCTGAATATTCACCGTAAACGGGCTTCCGGCCGGCACAATGAACGCATTGTGCTCCTCGACTTCCTCAGTGCCGAGATTCTTGGCTCTATGGACACGGCCGCCTATCTGCTCGAAAGCTTGCCCTGCGGTGAACACTTCCTCCTGGCCACATCCATCCTCTATGGTGACGGTGCCGCGCTTTACGACACTGAAGAGAAGCCCGGGGTGATAGTGCCAGCCGCCGACCTCGCCGGGAGGGATAAGGAGTTGTCGCACCGTTAATGTGGCAGGGCCATCAAAGAACTCCGAGTGGGGAATGCTGCCAACAGCAACTATGACAGCAGTTGCCGCATAGCCGATGATACCGAAGAGAACGACGACGCCAAGTATCAGCGCCAGCTTGTTTTTCAGTGGATTCGTTTTCATAGTTATCTCCTCTCCTTTTTCAAGTTGATGCTTTTTGGGATTTAAACTGCATTCTGGTCGCACCAGCGGCTAGTGAAACCGCAGCAATGTGACGGCGGTCAGGGGCAACCAAGCCCCGCCAAGGTAGTTTGAGGCCTTTGGGAAAGTCCTTTCGGAACTATCCGGAAATTCTGGTAAAGTTCTTGCTTAGGTTATTGCCAGTTCAAAATTAGCCCGGGGTCGGAGTAAACGTGTACGAATTTGGGCCATTCCAGATGGATCCTCAAGAGCAGGTCTTATGGCGCGACGGGAAGGTTATCCCGCTGTCACCGAAGCTCTTCGACACGCTCTTGGTGTTGGTCCAAAACAGTGGGCACCTTGTTGACAAGGATGAAATGCTTCGGCGCGTCTGGCCGGACAGCTTTGTTGAGGAGGGAAACCTGACCAAGAATGTTTTCCTGCTGCGGAAAATTCTTGAGGATGGGCAAGAAACGGCGTACATCGAGACCGTCCCGAAACGAGGCTACCGGTTTGTAGCCAGTGTGAAAACCCCGCAGGGAAACGGCTCTGGATCGGTAGTTGCCGAGTCTCCCGCCCGGGATTCTGAAGTTAACGATCTCGAAGGTTTAAAGTCCGTTCCTGAAAATGACTTCGGAAAAAAGCCGGCTCTTTCATTGCGTCGCCCGCACTGGCTCGTTGTTGGCGGAGTGGTTGCACTGTGTGTCGGGATCGTGGCGTACCTTCTTGTCCAGCGTCAGGCAACGGCGAGAGGCCCCCAGATCAAGTCCATAGCAGTACTTCCACTACAGAATCTCTCGGGTGACCCGGCGCAGGAATACTTTGCCGATGGGATGACTGAAGCTTTGATTAGCGGGCTCGCACAGATCCGCTCGCTCAAGATCATTTCACGAACCTCTGCGATGAGCTTCAAGGGAACCCGGAAGCCGCTGCCCGAGATTGCGCGAGAGCTAAGAGTGGATGCTGTCACTCAAGGTTCGGTGCAACGCGAGAACGGTCGGGTGAAGGTCATGATCCAACTGATTCATGGACCGACTGACACGCACCTGTGGGTCCGCAACTACGAGCGCGCGCTGACGGACATCCTCAAGCTGCAGGACGAAATGGCTCGGGCGATCGCGGACGAGATCCACATTCAGGTTGCGCCGGAAAATCGTGCCAGGAGGTCCCCAATCCCTACCGTCAACCCGGCCGCTCATGAAGCCTATCTGCTCGGACGTTTTCATTTTTGGAAGTTCATCATCGACGACCATCGGCGTGCGATCAAACACTTCGAGCGTGCGATTCAGCTTGATCCAGGCTACGCCCCCGCCTATGCAGGGCTGTCTTTAGCTTGGCAACTGTTAGGACTCCAGGGCGGAGTGAAGGGTGTTGACACCCAGGCTCGTGCGGCTGCTCAGAGAGCTCTGGAACTGGATGACCGTCTGGCTGAGGCCTACGTCGCTCGGGGCCATCTGGAGTTGTTCCATGATTGGGACTGGAAGGGTGCGGAGAACTCGATCAGGCGGGCCCTGGAGCTGGATCCCAACAATCTGGATGCCCATTTCTACTACGCGCTAGTGCACTTGGGGGTTGGGCGCCTTCCCGAAGCGATTGCTGAGATTCAAACGGCCGAACAACTGGACCCACTTTCTCACCAGGTTCAAGCAAACTTCGGAAGAATTCTCCTCCACGCCGGGAAGCTCGACGAAGCACTCCAACGGGTGAAGCAGGCGATCGAGCGCGAACCTCGCAGCGCTAATGCGCACGTACGCCTGGCAGAGGTCTACGAGGCGATGGGCAGGTATACGGAAGCTTTGGAGATTTACGACAAGGCCCGAGTATTGAGAGGCTCTCCTCCGGATAACCCGACTTTCCGCGCCAGCGTCGCGAAAGTCGACGCCCGGATGGGCAAGAGGAGCGAGGCCAGGCGCATCTTCGAAGGGCTCAAGGATCTCGGCAGGGCCGATATCCGAGCTGGCGCCTACGCCGCGATTGGCGACAAAGATGAAGCTTTCCGTTTGCTTTTCAAGATGGTAGAGAAACGCGAGGGCGGTAACCCTTTCATCGGTACAGATCCCCAGTTCGCCAGTCTGCATTCCGATCCACGCTGGCAAGAACTGAGGCGACGTATGGGGCTGCCGGATAAATAGCTCCTGATGAGTGATGAAGCACGAATGACTCGAGGGCAGCGAACGACCTCATAAAAAGACTAACCACAGAGACACAGAGACGCAGAGACGCAGAGAGTTCATCCGAAGTCCGAGGCACAGCTACCGAGTTAACTTGCCTTAGAGAACTGGTGACCGAACCTCTCAGTGCCTCGATGTCTCTGTGGTTCAGATAGCGTCGGCTAGTGCACGAATCTTGATTGGGAACCAGGAAAGCATTCAGCGATCATGGTACCAGGTTTAGCCGGGCGTCTAAAAGCGTTGCACCCACGGGATCTCCACGAGTCCTCTGCTAATCGTCGTTCCCGCGAAAGCGGGAACCCAGACCGCTTTTGAAGGGCCGGTGTGGCGTGCCGGAAACCAATACTGGATTCCCGCTTTCGCGGGAATGACGGGATGCCACTTT
>JAKEER010000021.1 GCA_022616615.1 Acidobacteriota bacterium | reverse complement strand
TGTCGCTGGCGCTCAACCACCGGCTAATAGCTGCGAAGCCTCCGGCTTGTCTCATAGTCGTGACCAGTGCCTGTGACTCCCTGTGTGGGATGCCCGCCACTGGGACTTGGCGGTCTGAGGTCGCTCGCGAAAGCTCCTCGCCGACGCTCTTGGCAAGCCAGAGCCGATGTATGAATCGCTCGCACTGCTCACCCGGCGCAGTGAACAGCCAGCAACGATGCCAGATCTGCTGCAGCGTTATGGTAGAGTGCTGCTCGAGTCTGGCAAACCTGACGATGCTTTTCGAGCTTTCAATCAGGCGCTGGAAGGCTATCAGCGCTTCCCTGGCGCTTTCGGACCCGATGTCGAGCGTTTACTCTTCCTCGATTTAACGGATGCCCTTGCCAGTTTGAACCGTCTACCGGAAGCTGAGAACTACTGGCCATACCTGGTCGAGAATTCGATGCCTGGTTCGATCCCACAGCAGATCGCCCGTTGCCGGCTCGCTGGAAAGACAGAGCGGGAGGAATGCAAAGGCGCTCTCGCAGCTGCAATCCACGACGCCGGAGAGAACCCCGGCCATGGCGAACTGCTACGCCGGGCCCAGTGGACCAGCAATCAGCTCGAGCTGCAACGTCAATAGGCCGAGAGAATGTTAACTTTTCATTTGTACAAGACACTTTTGCTAATAAAATAGGAATCTGTACGATTTGAATATCGAGCAGGGTTGCTATGCGGCGTTCTTTTGCCACTTTCCTCATTCGTCTGTTCCCCGGAATCGTTGCGATGGGCTGGGCCTTTTCCGCGCTCGCCAAGTCCAGCGCTTCGCCTTCTGCAGCGATCGAGTTCAACCGGGACATTCGTCCCATTCTGTCGGACAAATGCTTTACCTGTCACGGGCCGGACAAAGCGAATCGTGTTACCGAATTGCGATTGGACACCGAAGCAGGAGCGAAGGCTGGTCTCAGTGAAGGACGGCTGGCTCTGGTGCCTGGAGATCCCGACAGTAGCGAAATGTTTCGCCGCATCTCGTCCGACGACGAAGCAGTGCGCATGCCTCCGGCGGCCATGGGTCATGCCAGACTCTCAGACTTGGAGATTGACCTCATTCGGCGCTGGATTCAACAGGGAGCGAAATGGCAAGGACATTGGTCGTTCATTCCTCCGAGACGGCCTGAACTACCGAGAGTGAAGAACAAGACCTGGCCCCGGAATCCAATTGACACTTTGGTTCTCCATCGCCTCGAGCGCGAAGGCCTGGTTCCTTCGGCGGAGGCTGACAGGGCTACCCTGATTCGCAGGCTCGCACTTGATCTGACGGGCTTGCCCCCCACACCCTCGGAAGTCGATGCTTTCTTAAATGACCGGTCTCCCAAAGCCTATGAGAAAGTTGTCGACCGTCTTCTCCAATCAATCCGCTATGGGGAACAAATGGCGGCGCGTTGGCTTGATGCAGCGCGTTATTCCGACACGAACGGCTATCAGAGCGATGGTGTGCGCAGCATGTGGCGCTGGCGGGACTGGGTCATCGATGCGTTTAACCGCAATTTGCCGTTCGACCAATTCACCATCGAACAGATTGCCGGGGACATGCTGCCTAATGCTAACCGAGACCAGCGGATTGCTTCGGGTTTTAACCGCAACCATCGCACCAACGCAGAAGGCGGGATCGTGCCGGAGGAATTTCGCGTGGAGTATGTGGCCGATCGCGTGGAAACCACTTCAACGGTGTGGCTGGGTTTGACGGCGGGCTGTGCGCGCTGTCACGACCATAAATACGATCCAATCACGCAGAAAGAGTTTTATCAGCTCTTTGCCTATTTCAATAACGTTCCGGAAAAGGGTCTTGTTTACAACTTTGGAAACGAAGAACCCTACATCAAAGCCCCCACGCCGAAACAGGAAGCCATTCTCAATAAATTGGAGGCGCGAGCAGCGGCCGCAAAGAAAAGATATAGCGCCCTGCAACCCGAGCTTGCCAAAGCTCAACGAGAGTGGGAGCAATCGTTGGTCAAAGCAGAACCGTTGGACTGGGCGATTAGAGACGGCTTAGTGGTGCATTATCCACTGGAAGGGTTGCTCGTGTCGGGGTGTCACGATGGAAGGCCTGTGGCTAGTGGGACGGTAGACTGCAGTCTTCCCCTGGTCTCCGGCAAAGTGGGCAAGGGCGCCAGCTTCGACGGCAAGCGCTTTATCGATGCCGGCGACGTAGCGAAGTTCAACTACCAAGATGCGTTTAGCCTCGCAGCCTGGATTTATCCTACCGGCTCCAGCGGTGCTATCCTGTCGCGCACCGAAGAAGCCCCGCAAGGCCATGGTTATGGCCTGTACCTGAAAAATGGCAAGGTGCGGCTGCACATCACCATGCGCTGGACTGACATCGGCATGCGATTAGAGACAGCCAATCCGCTGGAACTGAACCGCTGGCGCCACGTCGTGATGAGCTATGACGGAAAGCGCAAGGCTCAGGGAGTCCAGATTTACCTCAACGGGGAACCCCAGAAGATTAACGTACTGTTCGATGAATTGACCTGGCCCATCGATCCCAAAGACCCTTTTCGCATCGGGGCAGGGGAAGGGCCGGAGAATCGTTTTCATGGGATCATCGACGAAGTCCGCGTGTACCGAAGAGCTTTGTCTTCCGAAGAAGCCGGGACGCTGCCGCTGCTAGAAACGGTCAAGGAAATTGCTGCCTTGCCTCCTGACCGTCGCAGTGCGGCCCAAAGCAACAAGCTGGCGTTCTGTTTCATGGATCGGTTTGCGCCGAAAGCATTTAAGGAGGCCCGTTGCGAGTGGCTCGACGCACAGAGAGAACGTGATGACTTTTTTTCGACCATCCCAACGGTCATGGTCATGCAGGAGAGCGAAAGGCCGCGGGACACCTTTGTGCTGAAGCGTGGCGCCTACGATGCTCACGGAGAGCGCGTGAGTCCTGGCGTTCCAGCCGTGCTCCCGGTTTTGCCGAAGCAGTTTCCTAACAATCGTCTCGGGCTGGCTCGCTGGCTCGTGCATGCATCCAATCCGCTGACGTCGCGCGTCACAGTGAATCGATTCTGGCAGATGCTTTTTGGTGTTGGTCTTGTAAAGACCGCTGAAGACTTTGGGTCACAAGGCGAGTGGCCAATTCATCCAGAGTTACTGGACTGGCTGGCCACGCGATTCATGGACAGCGGGTGGGACGTGAAGGATCTGCTCAAAACAATCGTGATGAGCTCGACCTACCGCCAGTCTTCGAGAGTGACGCCCAAGCTGCTGGAGAAGGACCCAGAAAATCGGCTATTGGCGAGGGGACCGCGACTCCGCTTGCCGGCCGAAGTTATTCGGGATCAGGCATTGGCAGTTTCTGGCCTGCTGGTGGAAGAAATCGGTGGCCCTTCGGTGAGGCCTTATCAGCCTCCGGGTCTGTGGGAAGAGTTGTCGTTTGGAGACTCCTATCATCCAGATAGCGGCGAGAAGCTGTATCGTCGCAGCCTTTACAGCTACTGGAAACGGACGGTCGCTCCACCGTCAATGATCAGCTTCGATGCCAGCAATCGCGAGACCTGTACCGTGCGGCAGACTCGCACGAATACGCCGCTGCAAGCGCTGAATCTCATGAACGACGTGACTTACCTGGAAGCTTCCCGCAAGCTGGCAGAGCGAATGTTGAAGGAGGGAGGCTCGCGAGAGGAAGAACGCATTGCTTACGCTCTTCGACTGGCGGCGGCCCGTCCTCCGAAAGCAGAGGAGAGCAAAGTCCTTCTGGATTCCTTGCAGCGCTTCCTGGACCGATATCAAAGCGATTCCAAAGCGGCCTTGAAATACCTCAGTTACGGCGCGTCGCCTCGCGACGAGAGTCTGAGTCCGAGCGAATTGGCCTCCTATACCGCTGTGGCGAGCTTGATCTTGAATCTGGATGAAACGATTACCAAAGAGTAATGACAAATGTCGAAGTACGAATGACGAAGAGCGCGTCTTAAAACCTAGCTGGCGGGCGCAGGCTGAGGGTCGGCAGGAAACCGTCGTCATTCCGGCCAAGCGCAGCGCGAGCCGGAATCCAGGCTGGATTCCCGCTTTCGCGGGAATGACGAACCAAGGCACACCGGGCATAGGTTCCTTGGCCGCTCCGGCCCAGCGGGTTTTCAGACACACTCTTACTAAAATCTAGACTAGAAACTCCCGGAAGAGGGCCAGAACATGATATCTTCGCTTGCGCCAGTTGGCTGAGCATTTTCGCCCTGCACGAGACTTAATGACAACGCCTGTTCTCAAAGGGCTGCAGCAAGCCGCTCCCTCCACGTTCTTAGCCGTTGCTCTCGTCATCATTTCCTTGCATCTGGTTGCGGAGAAGAACATTCGCGGAAGCATTCCCGCCGATTCTGACTCTCTCGCCTACCAGAATTCAGCGCTGCAGGATTTGTCCCTCTGGCAGAGGGGACAGCTCACACCGCATCGGTTTTTCTTCGGGGAAGGTCCCATTCATTTCCTGCCGCCGCTGCACCGTTGGACGCTTTCACTGGGTTATCTCGTTTTTGGAATCAGCAACCGGACACCCTGCCTCCTCTCGGGCTTCTGGCTTGGCCTGGCAGCGCTCGGCCTTTTTCTGACGGTTCGCAAGGTATGTGATGATGGCTGGTTTGCCCTGGCTTCGGCACTATTGCTCCTGGGACTGCCGGCTGCCTTGAACTATGGGTATATGGGCAGCCGCAACGACTGGCCGGTAACCAGTCTGTGTTTGCTGGCCTTTTACTTTCTCTCCTCCTCCGATCTGTTCCGCAACCGCAGCCGAGTTGTGTGGGGCAGCCTCCTTCTGGGGCTCGCGTTTCTCACCAAGTCATCTGTGGCGGGTTATCTGACCTTCCCGGCAGTCTTTCTCATAGGCCTCGTCGTGTACCGGCGCCGCAGCCTCGGCCGCGCACAACTCACGAACCTGTCCTGCGCGATGCTGGTTGTTCTGCTGGTTGCGGGGTGGTTCTATGCAGCCTGCTACCGCGATATCCTCCACTACTATTCTTTCTGGGCGACGACCAACCAGGCCAACGTGCGAGCTCAATATCAACTGGATTCCTCGTGGGCCGGCCATCTCTTCTACGCAAGAAACTTGGTTTCACAGCTCGGTTCTGTGGTCCTTGCGATCAGCATTGCCGGACTTGCAGGACTTACCCGTGTCTGGCGCAGGGCTTCCTTGTTGCCTCCTAATATCCGGCTGGTGCTTGCCTGGGCTCTTTGTTTTGTCGTTGGGCCGTACGTCATCCTGATGGCGAGGAAGAGTTATGCCTCGCCCGCAGATATCAACATGCTGCCGTTTCTTCTGCTGCTGGCACTGAGTGGTCTCTGGTTCAGCCTGGGTTCCATGACCGCGAGAAACTTTCTGGCCCAGACGATCCTGCTGGGTGCTTTGGGACTAAACCTGGTGTCGTTGGCCAGACACCACCGCACAAACCTCTACCAAGGCATCGATCCGTCTCGTACAACCGGGCAGATTCTCGATCTCCTGGCAAGCCACGGCTATTTCAAATTCCAGATGTACACCTTGCAGCAGGACATCTACTTCAACGCCGCCACGGTTCTCAACCTGGCGCTGAGTGACCCGAGGCTGCGTGGACGGTTTGACGTCTCGTTGCCCTCTTACAGCCTGGAAGAGCGCTCTTCATCCAAGCTCTCGGCCGAACGGCGCTATGCCGCGCTGGCTGAAGGCGCTGACGTACTCTTGGTTTCGGAGCGTCCGAAAGGGATGCAATGGATTACAATCAATCAGCAGTGGCAGGAACTACACTCCCGCGTGATGAGTGACCCACGGTTTGTTCTACTTGGGAGAGTTGGCGCCTACGACGACGGAACCTCACTGGAAGTGTATGGCAAGGAAACCGTGCTGCTGGAAACTACCGGAGATGGCTGGTTGCTTAACGGCGCGCATCTGCGTGTCGTTGCCCAGCCGGGCATCCGTGAAATCCGCATTCAAGGGAGTCCCATTTCTGAGCGCACCAAAGATCTGCGGCTGGTGTGTGACGATGGCGAAGTCTGGCACGGCATTCCTTCCGGGGACGACAGATGGCGCATCTTTGACTTGCGTATCTCTTTGAGGACGATATTGACTCGCTGCCGGGTCGAAAGCAGCACACCTGCCGTTCCTCGCCAATTGGCTAACAGTTCCGATGCACGCGAACTGCTGCTCTCCGCTCCTCGTGCGAAAGTCCTGCGCGGCGCCGAAGGCAACTATTGAGGATTGCAAATTATGGTGACACTTCTACGAAGCTGGTGTTATCAAGGCAGCCGCAAGCATCGGCTCCCCTCTCCCCAGCGCGGGAGAGGAGCTGGGAAAAAATTCGGTTGGGCGCACAAATCTGATCCGGTAGGGACGCGGTGCTCCGCGTCCGTGTTGGGTTTACCGTCGCGGACGCGCAGCAGCGCGTCCCTAC
>JAKEER010000230.1 GCA_022616615.1 Acidobacteriota bacterium | reverse complement strand
GGCTCTTCTTAGCCGGTTTCTTGTTAGTGTGTCGCGCCATGCACCCAACTATACCCGATCGCGTTGAATAATGCTACTACTTTCGCAACGATTGATACGGGCGTCCCGCCCGTGAGCCGAGCATGGGCGAGACGCCCATGCCACGTAACTGGGACTTGGCGGTATGAGGTCGCTCGCTACGATCACTTGCTGGCGATGAAGTTCAAACTTCACTCAAATTCGATAACTCCTCTCCCGTTTGTTGGGAGAGGGTGGCCAAAGCGACGGCGGTCGCGGAGGCCGGGTGAGGGGCAGGAGCCAATGGAGCCACGTCCCTCGGCGGTCTGAGGTTGCTCGCTACTACTATAGAGCGATTCCTAAATGACAATACAGTCGCTTTGGGTGGCCGCACACATGGCGCAGCTTGTCATGTGTGCAGACATCGAGGAAGGTGCGATGTCTGCGCCGCCCAATTCGAACTGTAACGATGTTTGGAATCGCTTTATTAAACAGCCCCCGAGCCAAGCAGAAATTGGAGACTGTCCACAATTCTCATACGTCTCTCTTGACTTACTACCGACCGAGCAGTAATCTCTGTGATTGTAGACAATCCGAAATAACACTGCCAAGCCCCTTGCGCTTTCCGCCTTTGGTGGTTTGGTGAGGGTTTGGCCGGGCGTGGAGATCCAAGAAGATCAGTGGAGTGCTCATGAGAAAAAGTAGAGTACTGGAGAAACTGCGCAAGGGTGGGTTTGCCCGTGTTTGTGCCCTGGGACACTTTCTGCCGTTCTTCGTCCGCTATGCCGCACATTGCCGGTACGATGGCATCTGGCTCGATCTGGAACACAGGACCATGACCGAACGCGAAGTTCAAACGCTCTTGGCCTGCTGCCACATGCACAGCATTGACTGCATGGTGCGCCCAGCCACCGTGGAACGCACCCAGCTCACTCGCTACTTGGAGGATGGAGCCTCAGGTTTCATGATTCCTTTCGTTTCCACAGGCCAGGTGGCGCGTCAGATTGTAGACGCCATCAAATTTCCTCCACAGGGCAACCGAGGGTTCGACGGAACTGGTCTGGATGGAGACTATGGGATTCAAGCCTGGGAGCCAGATTCTGAGTACACGATTAGTGCCAATGAAGAAACGTTCGCGGTGGCTCAAATCGAAACGCCTGAAGCCGTTCGCAACGTGGAAGAGATCGCTGTAATTCCAGGAATTGATGTCTTGTTTGTCGGGCCAGGCGACTTGGGTTTGCGGCTGGCTGTCTCTCCCAACGGGATGACTCTTGACCAAGCCATTGAGCGTGTCGCGCAAGTCGCCAAGCGACAAGGCAAAGCGTGGGGACTTGCCGTTAGCTCTGCCAACGAATTGGCGCGTTACCGCCAAATGGGCGCGCAGCTGGTTCCCTGGGGCGTCGATTTCGCGTTAGCCCAAGTGCTCGAGACATGCAGCAAGGAAATCGACGAAGCGCTGCTTCGCAGTGAACCAGTGAGTGCAGTTCCAGGGCGCCAGATAGGATGAATCTGCTGATCTGAATCTTCTCGGAATCGATTGAATTTGCCTGTAGCGCACTTCAGAAATGCGGTGACAGGGAAGACAACGAAAAACTTGTCAGCGAGGCAATGCGCTAGTTACGGGGGGAATCTTTGGTAGCCACGACAAACGCGCTGGTTGCGTTTGTCGTGGACAGGTGTGCCGGCGAGGAAACCCACGATGAATGCAGAAAGCGCATTCATCGTGGCTACCCATGCCAATGCCGTGCGATTCCCCCAGTAAGTAACGCATTACTCAGTGAGGTCGTTACTCAATCGTTGAAAGGAGCAAGGAATCGTGTGGCCCCGTCAATTGCTTAGAGGATTTTGGTTAGGACTGTTGTGGTCAACCTTGTTTCAACTCCCGTCTTCGGACCTGTGGGCGAATGAGAAGCGCCCTTTGATCCTGTTTGATTTCTATCACCATCGTCCCCCAACGGCGGATCCAAATATTAATGACGGCCAATATCAACGCTATGGGCTTCACGCCCGGCGAGATGCTGACGGTTACGCGAGTCTGAGAGCGGCTCTTCTAATTCAAGGCTACGAAGTGGCAGCGTTGGAGCAACCGATCACTCCTCAATCAATCCAGAAAGCTGCAATTGTCGTGATTCCAAATCTCGATAGCCCGGTCTACCTGCCTGATCATAAACCTCTGGAGGACCACGAGGTTTTGACTGTGGTCCGGTTTGTAAAGGACGGCGGGAGTCTGTTGCTTTCTGGAAATTCCATGCCCGACTCTCGGGGCAAGAATCCTTACGATGCCGAGCGTACCAATAAGCTGGCCAGACACTTTGGAGTCGAGTTCAATCCGGCGAGCACGGGCAACCGGATGATTCCCTTCCCGCCAGGCCATCGTTTCTTTCCTGGATTCACCCAGATCTATTATGACAATGGCTGCAACTTGAATCTCTTCGAAGCCCCCGGGGCGGTGAGTTCCGGCTTGCTCTACTATCATGGGAAACCAATCCTTGCCGAGGCAACGTTGGGACGGGGACGAGCGGTGTTTATCAGTGATTCTGGTACATGGGGCAATGCCAATCTACTGCGGCCAGAGTCACAAAATCTTCCTCTGATTCTGAAGGTCTATGCCCGATTGACTCCACCTCCTACAGGCCCTGCGAAAGAAGTTTTGTCCGAGAGAGCGATAGCACTCAGCGGAGATTCCATGGTTCGGGTGAACGAGTACTCATCGGGCTTTGGGACCTTGAACGAAGTTTTTCTTGCCAATGAGAAGAGTGCCGGAATTAAACCGGAGTGGTTGTGGAAGGGGCTTTATTTTCTCCAGACGCGCGGATCCAGTGTCAATGGAGTCCGCCATGATCTCGCACTCTCGACACTGATGACGATTCCTCTGCCGGAGAACGAGCTGAAAGCAGGGGATCGATGGACCAGTTCGACACCCCTGCCGTTCCTGCCATTACAGCTCAACCTCAAGCCTCAACACTGGGGACGAACACCAGTTGCCTATGTGGTGAGATCGGTGTCGGATTCAAAGGCAACGATTGAGGCCTACGGGCTGCTCACCGGACAGTGGTTGGATTTGGGCGCCGTATTGGAGAAGCAGTTTTGGAGTGTCCGCTCAGAGGTGAGCGTCTGGGAGCCACGCGGAGCAGAACTCTACGAGGCCGTATTCCACGTGGACTTGAAGGATCGCCAGATCCTGGCTGCAAAGGTTGACTTGAGCACCTACGTTTGGCTGAGTACCAACTGGAATAACGTTGAGATTCAGTCCAACAGCTTCGTCATGACTTCGAAGCGTTTCGAAGCCGGCGACTCACAGGGCTTTTCAAAGAAATAGCCAGCCTGAATTGGCGTGAAGCTAAATCTCGAAATGAAGTTGAAGAATCGAGTTGCCATTGTCACCGGTGCGTCGCAAGGAATTGGGCGGGCCGCGGCCCTCGAATTGGCCAGAAACGGAGCCGATGTCACGATAAATTATCTGAGTCATCCAGAACTTGCCAAGGAGGTGGCGGGCGAGATCGAGTCGCTGGGTCGTCGGGCTTTGTTGTTCCATGCGGATGTTTCTGACCGGAAGGCCGATGAGGCGATGATCGGGGAGACCGCTCGGCTGCTTGGATCTGTCGATATTCTGGTCGCTAATGCGGCCTACGGCATTCGGAAGCCATTCCTGGAATTGGAAGTGGCTGAGGTTGAGAAGACTTGGGCCGTCAGTCTTTGGGGCGTGTTTCACACCTGCCAACTCGCAGCCCAGCAGATGGTCCGGCAGCAAAGCGGTGGGAGCCTCATTCTCATTAGCTCCGTACACGCGTACCGTCCGTTTCCAAATTCAAGTGCCTACAATGCTGCCAAAGCTGCCATCAATCAGATGGCGTTTACTTGGGCGGTGGAACTGGGTTGCCATCAGATTCGCGTCAATGTGATCGAGCCAGGCTGGATCGACACGCCCGGGGAACGACAGACATTCACAGAGGCTCAAATCGGCGCCGAGGCTAAGAAGCTTTTAATGGGACGTTTGGGAACGGCAGAAGAGATCGCCAAAGGTGTACTCTTTCTGGCTTCCGACGAAGATTCATCTTACGTGACAGGCGCCTGTTTGCGGATCGACGGCGGTTTTGTTTTGCCTCGATGATAGGCTGGGGGTAAGGGGGAATCCGATAGAGTGAATCAGTACGCGGAATCCAGCGCTGCATGAGGATTCTGGAGCCTTGCAGGATCAATCAGCCGTGGTTCGCCCCCTCACCCCATGAAGGCTTCTCAAGCCTTCATCCTCTTCCCGCGCTGGGGCGAGGAGAACCGAGGTCGATTGAGTTTCTCGAGAGACGACGAGTTTCGTCACTATATCTGCGATCCTCAGTGAATGGAAAAGAGTCATTTCTCCTACCTCGATTATGGCGTGCTATTCAGCTACCTCGGCCTAATGGGGCTCCTGGGGAGTTTGTTCTACAGAAAACGCAGCAGCACTAAGGAGTTCTTATTGGGGGGAAAGAGTGTTGGGTGGATACCAGTAGCAATCTCCGTCATCGCTACTGACTTCAGTGCCATCAGTTACATCAGTACTCCTGCTTACTCCTACCAGAAAAACCTGAAACTGGCGTTCTTCAGTTTTTCATTAGTGTTGGTCGTCCCGATCATCGTTAGAGTCTTCTTGCCGTTCTATGCCAGACTGAACATTTACACAGCCTATGAGTATCTCGAAATGCGCTTCGACTACAAAGTGAGGGCTATTACGAGCGGCTTGTTCCTCGTGCTTCGTGGCGGGTATATGGCGATCGTGATTTACGCCCCGGCTCTCGCTCTTTCAGTTGTGACCGACCTGCCGCTTCACATCTCAATCCTCTTGATGGGAGCATTCACTACAGTGTATGCGACGCTCGGAGGTATGCGAGGAGTGATTTGGACAGACGTTGTCCAATTCACCATCATTGTAGCCGGCATTGTTGTGATTTTCTCCGCGACCATGAATGGATTGGAGGGCGGTCTGGCGCAAGTCTGGCAGATAGCAAAGGCTCATGGTCGAGCGGATTTGTTCGACTTCTCCTTCGATCCGCGAGTGACAGATTCTTTCTGGGCAACGTTGTTTGGGGGCTGCTTCCTTGTTCTGACCACCTACGGGGCAGACCAGATCATCATTCAAAGATATCTGTCAACAAAGTCATTTCGTGATTATCGGCGAGCGCTGATAATGGACGCGTTGCTCGTCATTCCCGTAGTGACGACCTTGTATCTGGTCGGCTTGGCGTTGTTTGCGTTCTACCAGAATAACCCCCAACTGCTCTCGGGGCTGCCTTCACAAGACGCGATTCTGCCCTTCTTCATTGTCAGGGAATTGCCCTCTGGAATCTCGGGTTTGTTGGTGGCCTCGATCTTCGCCGCAGCCATGTCGACGATGAGTGGAGGCATCAACTCACTCACGACGGCAACCCTGATGGACTTCTACAAACCGAGATTGCGCCCTCACGAGACGGAGGAACACTATGTGTGGACTTCGCGACTGTTTTGTTCTGCCTGGGGGCTCCTGGCTACTTTCGGGGCTCTGTTTGTAGAACATTTTGGCGAACTGGCGAACGCCTTCAATCGTATCAATAGTTTTCTTGGTGGCGTGATCTTGGGTATTTTTCTGCTCGGCATGCTCACTTGGCAGGCCAACAGCTCAGGTGCGTTGGTCGGAGCGGTCGTTGGAATGCTCGCTGTAAGCGCGGTGGGACTCTTCACTCGGGTTTCCTTCTTCTGGCACGCCCTGATTGGTTGTGCTGCAACGATGATTGCGGGGTATGTGTGCAGCCTCTTTACGGGTCCACCGAGGACCCATGAGATCCGCGGGTTGGTGATGGAACGCGTTTTCGAGATACCACCTCGACTCAACTCACAGCAATAATGGGACAGCACCAGGCGGATACTGAGCAATGCCTTGGTGAGTATGGCACGGGCTTCTTAAGGCAGTTTGGGTTCCAAGATCCCGCAACTTGCTCACCAATGCTGGCCGGGCTGGCCCTGCGTCGGCAGCGACGTTCCGTCATGCGACCGACGGTGCACTTAGCTTAGTTCCTTGCGGCGCGCGGCATCCTGTTCCGTTTGTAGAATCGAATGTGAGGACAGGGGGCTGGAATCGCACGGAGCACCGATAACACATACAACCTCTCTTAACTCGGGGCTGGGCAGCCAAGGCGAGCTCCTGTCGACGAGGCGTAACCTAGGTGAATTTTTCGTTCATTGATTCATTGAGTTGATTGGGTAATCGTTGTCGGTTATCTGGCACTGTCGATGGAATCGGAATTATCGGCCAGCGTTATATCGCCAATGTCTCGCATTTCCCGGTGGCCGATAGCGAGAGGGTAGGCGATACTCAATCCGTGAACCCCCGCGCCCATAGTGAGATACTTCGTTTGCTCTGGCAGTGCCATGGGGTAATCTCCTTGCTTTAGACCCAGACACCGGCGGGCTAAGCGCCTATTGAGGATTGCAGAATATCGTGACGAGACTCTTCGTCTCCCACAAACGAAACGGACTTCGGTTCCCCTCTCCCCAACGCGGGAGAGGGGCTAGGGGTGAGGGGGCGAGTACACGGTGGAATGTTCTGGCAAGTCTTCCAAGACCCTCATCCAGCAATGGGTTTCGGGAACTGACTCAGCCGACAGCGATCCCCCTCACCCCCCGGCCCCTCTCCCGCGCTGGGGAGAGGGGAGCCGATTCTAGCGACTGTGACCGCATCAGACAAAGCAAGCAGAAGTGCCACTCTAATGCGTAATCGTCAATAAGAAGCTTTAGATCTATGAGCGCGGACGCTTCTTTTCTGGGTCGTAGAATGGGAAGCGAACGACAGTAGCAGGGATACGTTTCTGGTGGCCATCTAGTTTGCCTATCTCTACCTCGATGCCGATCGCCGAGTACTCCACAGCCATGCGGCAAAGAGCAATGTTCTTCCGCAGCAGCGGTGAGCGGGTGCCACTGGTGACGACGCCAACCTGACTCCGGCCTACATGGACACAATCGCCGTGGGCGGCAGGCTCGTTACCTTCGAGTTCGAGACCGACTAGGATCCGCTGCGGATGTTCTTTCCGAGGGATCAGCGCTTGCTTGCCCATAAATTCTTCTTCTTTCGTCTTTAGGTCGACCGTAAAACCAATTCCAGCTTCAAAGGGGTCAACTTGGTCGTCGAACTCATAACCCGCAAAGACTAAGCCCGATTCGACGCGCAGCATATCGAGCGCTTCGAGACCCAGTGGGAGCATTACCTGCGCCTGTCCTGCTTCCCAAACAGCGTCCCATACGACCAAGGCATCCTTAGGGTGGCACCACACTTCGTAGCCCAACTCACCGGAGTAGCCTGTCCTCGAAACCAGGATCGGCGCTCCATTCATGTCACTCACCCGACCGACGCAGAAACGGAACCAAGTTAATTCTTCCAGTTTCGGCTGGTTCGGCGGAGTCCACACTACCGCTTTGAGGATGTCGCGACTCAGAGGCCCTTGCACGGCGATGTTGTGGAGCTGATCGGTTGACGACTTGACCCAAACGCGGAGCCCCAGCTTTTCCGCTTGTTGGCGCAGCCAGAGCCCCCCAAAATCATCTCCGCCAATCCAGCGAAAATTGTTGGGGCCCAATCGAAAGATCGTGCCATCATCCAGCATCCCGCCGGTGTCATAACACATAGCGGTATACACGACCTGGCCCACCGACAGCCTGCGCACATTTCGGGTAACGGTCCACTGCAAAAGTGCTTCGGCATCCGGACCAAGAACTTCGAATTTGCGCAAGGGTGAGAGATCCATAACGACGGCCCGCTCACGGCAGGCATAGTACTCTTCAATGGCATTGTGTCCGGTGTAGGAGGCCGGCAGCCAGTAACCCCGGTATATGACAAAGTTCCGAGTTAACGCCGACGTCCGGGGATGGAAGGCGGTCTCCTGTGTCAGTTGAGCGTCGGCATCTGGAGTCATTCGGTAAGCCACTCCTTTGGAAAAAGTGCCCGTCGCCGGATAGATCCGCACGTGGATATCCGTCGGATTCCAACCGTTGGCCGGATCGATGTCATCCGGACAGGCGGAGGAAGCGCAGACCAGATCGGTGAGTGCCTTCAACAATACATAATCACCCGGGCGCGACCATGGCTCATCCAGAAATAGCACATTGTTACTGTCAATGCCTGTGTTGTAGAAAAAGTTGATCGCGGGCCAGCCTCGACGAGGAGCAACTCCGTAGGAAGCAAGCGAGGCATTGAAATTATCGGTGCAGTTGGCATGGCCGGGATAGCCCATATCCTCGTAATACTTCGGCGTGCAAGCCAGGGCGAAGGTGTCATGGCGGCCAACTGTGTCGCGCACTACCTCGACGAGGGGCTGCATGTCCTGGTCAAAGAATTTTGAGTAAAGGCCGGGTCGAGGATAGGCTGCGCCCATCAAAGTGCGCGTCGTGGTGGCGTCGAGTCCCCGCTCAACGCCACGCTGCAGGTGACGGCTGTTAAAGGCCAGGAAATCTGAACATTGCCTCCCTGCCACATCAATCACCTGGATGTATTCTCCTGCTCTCACTTCGTAAGCACGAGCACTCGCCCTGAGGACCCGCAGATCTAACCGAGGCTCTGCCAGCAGTGGGAGGACGATTTCCGCAGCCTGGGCCACTTTGGCGCGCTTGACCATGATCTTTAGGTCGGTCGGCGGATCTTGTTCATCGACGCGCATCGGCTTTCCTGGAGCCGTTACGACGCAGATTGCGTCTCGTTCAGCGGTAAAACACTCCTGATCTCCTGACCGCATCTCCCCGCCAAACAACTGTACAACCCGGGACTTCCTGACATCAATGCGGTGCTGACTCAGAGCGGCCAGCAGGCCTTGCGCATCCTCGCCACCATTCGACAGCATAGCAGCCAAGCCATCGGATCGGCCATCTGCACGCGCGCCGAGGGAAGCAGCATCCTCCTCCAAACCTTCCGGACTAAAGAGGGCCAACTCACAACGTTGGCGTCCCTCGATGTCAGTAATTGTCATCTGATCGCCAGCGGCAAGAGCCAAGACAGTTGCCCCTCCTCCGCGCACACGGTAACGTTCCATCCCGGGCTCAAGGCGCAGTAACCCTGGCTCGCGCAATCGCGGCCGTGAAACCAAGGTTGTATTCAAGATTTGTTTCCTTGCCAGGCAAACTCAAACTAGTCAAGGGCGGTGCCCTTGATATCCCGCTTTGGTAGCCACGATCACCGCGCTGTTTGCGGTGGTCGTGGACATCGGTCCGGAAAAACCCACGGCCAGCAGAAAACGCTGACCGTGGCTACCAAGGCAAG
>JAKEER010000229.1 GCA_022616615.1 Acidobacteriota bacterium | reverse complement strand
GCCCCTGTTCCGCCAATTCTGCTCTCGGCACGAGTTGCGACTTCTTGGACAAAGTCCCGCGCCATCCAGCGAGGTCCACTCGGCGCGGCAAACGGCACGTACGCAGGCGTGAACGCCGCTCGCGAGGCGAAGCCCTCGAGCGCCAATGCCCCAAATCCTACACTGGCAATACCAGTAGCGATCCCGCGTTCGACCGGATCGACGCGGTTACCCGTAAACCACTGGGTTCCAAACACCATCTCGCTAAAGCTCTTGACGCCCCCAAGCACGGGCACGGCGTCCCACAGGGATTGCCGAGCCGAGGAGATAGCGTCTCGCGTGTCCGTGAAGCGATAATCAAAGCTCAGATAGTCGATCGTGTCATATGGGTTGCTGAAGTCCCACGCCGAGCCGCTATCGAAATAGCTGTAGTAGCTGGAGCTGTATCCGGAGCTGGACCGGTAGGGCGCGGAGTAGTCCACATAATCCAGTCCGGACCAATCGGTGTTCCCGTACAACCAATGTTGGTCTCCCCAGAGCCAATGAGAGCCGCTGGCATCCCGTCCCGTCTCCGGAGACCATAAGTCCAAGCCGAGCGGATCCACGGCGCCGTAAGGATTATTGGCAACAAAGGCATAAAGGTGTGCGCTGCGTTCTTCCGGCGGGGCCTCACAGGGAGCGTCTGCGGGGTAAACCAAACACGATTTGCAACCTGCATAGTAACCATTGCCGGGCGGATTGTGCTCCCACGCCGGAATGGATAGCACGGCCCGCTCTACGCCATGGGACAGAACAGGCAACGCAAAGCCGAGCGTCTGGCTCAACAGCCAGAGCAAGAACAACAGTCTTTTCCAGTTCGTTCTCGTTCTCATCGGTTCAGGCGCGTGTGGCCGACCTTTTCCGACGCGACCTGAGCGCCGCCAGGCACATCGCAGTTGCGTCAGACTGGTTGTCCGTTGCGCTTGAGAATTTCCTTGAGAGCCTTCTTTGGCCCAACAGCCATGCCGGCAAGCCTTACTCCAGCGGTCGCTGCTTCAATGCACTTCTCACGGTTTCCCAAAAGCTCGTGCATTCGGGCCAGAAGCAAACAGGCCCGAACTTTGGTAAGGGAAGACAGGAGTCCCGAATTGCCAGCCTCAATATCCTTCGCTTCCATCTCGGCAATGGGGCCAGCAAGACGATACGAATCGAAGATCGCCAGCCCGCGACTCTTCATCAGGTCGACAACCTCCCTAACACTCTCTGAATTGAACGGCCACCACTGATCTTTCACGGCGGCCTGAGCAGTTAGCCGGAGCTTGATTTCGCAATCTGGTAGTTCAATCACTTCATCGAGGGGAGCTTCGGTTCCAGCCTTTGACAGAAAGGTATAATGAACACCGAGGTTCACGCAGAAGGATTCCGCCGAACTATTCTTTTGAAGCCAAACAACATTCAAGTCATCACCGCTTCGCCGGTTCCAATTTCCCGCGCCGACCCGGCGGAATCCGGCGCCGTTCATTGGCTGTTGAAGGATGGTGTCCGCTTCGGTCAAGAAATCACTGAAATTCATATATGCTTGCTAGTATTCCACAATGGGGATTCCGAACTGGTTAAGCTTAGCCCTAACCCGGATATTTCATAACTGGGTTGAAGAAAGAAGCAGTGGAGGCGTCAGAAGGCTTGAGTTTATTGAGCCAAATGAAACTGCCACCCACTGCTTCTTCTTCGACAGAGTGTAAGAACCAACCGTTGCTGTTTCAAGACCTCGGTTCACGAAAAGTCGTCGCCGATTTTTCTGGCGGCACCCTCTCCAGTGACGGGGGCGTACTGTTGCTGCAGCAAGTCGATCGTGCTCTGGGCTTGACGCGTCGGCTCGCCAGCTGCTTTGGCGATCAGCGTCATCAAGTCTTTGTCGAACACTCCGTGCCGGAGTTGCTGGCCCAGCGGATTTACGCCGAGGCTTTGGGATACGAAGACATCAATGACCACCAGGAGCTGCGCCGCGACCCGTTGCTGGCCACCGCCTGCGGCAAGAACGATCCGCTGGGTCAAGACAGAATCTTCCATCCCGGGCCGGCGCTAGCGGCGCCCTCGACACTCAACCGGCTGGAGTTGTCCAACAACAAACATACCCGTTGCCACAAAGTGCCCCATGATCCGAAAAAGATCGAAGCGCTGCTGCTGGAGCTGGGCGTGCGTTGCCTGCCCAAGCACGCGGCGGAGATCGTGATCGACCTGGACGCGATGGGCCATCGACTCCACGGCAGCCAGGAGGGACGGCATTTCAACCGCTATTACGACGATTACGTGTATCTGCCCCTTTATGTGTTTGTGGGCAATATTCCTTTGTGGGCGCAAGTGCGCACCTGCGAGCACGAGGCGGCCCACGGGGTCGTGCCGGCGCTGGAACGGATCGTCTCGGCCATCCGGAGGCGCTGCAAGAAGGCGCGGCTTATGATCCGGGGCGACAGCGGTTTTTGCCGCGACGAGATCATGACTTGGTGCGAGAGCCAGCCCGAGGTCTATTACTGTCTGGGGCTGGGCAAAAACAGCGTGCTGCTGGAGCGGGCCGAGCGGGCGATGATGGACGCGCGGGCGCGGTGCTGCCTGACCGGAGGAGCGAGCACACGAATCTTCACCGAATTTGAATACCAGACCAAGACCGAAACCTGGAGCCGGGCGCGACGGGTCGTCGCCAAGGCGGAAGTCACGGCCGAAGGGGACAACTCGCGCTTTATCGTGACGAACCTTCCGGCGGCCGGATTCAAAAAGGAAAAGGACCGAACGCGCTTCACCGCCGCACGGTTGTATGAAGAGCTCTATTGCGCGCGTGGTGAAATGGAAAATGTGCTCAAGCAACAGGTATTGGATTTGAAGGCGGACCGGATGAGCACCCACCACATGGCCAGCAATCAATTACGGCTGTGGCTGGCGACCTTTGCGTATCTGCTGATGGAACGAGTGCGCACGTGGGGTTTATATGGGACCGAACTGGCCAAGGCCATGGTGGGGAGCGTACGGTTGAAATTGTTCAAAGTGGCTGCGCAGGTCAGTGTGAGCGTCAGGCGCGTCTACGTGCAACTGAGCAGCGCTTATCCGCTGCAGGAGATTTTTCGGTTGTGTCAGCGGCGGTTGATGGGGTTGCCCTTGTGGAGTGACTAGCCGACGGGACCACAACCTATAGGCAGCGCGGAGCCGGAAAACTTCGCGACGGGGGCCGCGTCGTCGAAACGCCTGAAAAAGCACGAATTTTACTTTCGGACGCATTCCTATCCCTTGTGGTCGACCGACCACAATTGTTTGGGCGGAAAAAGAGACCGTTTTTGGCAAAAGTTTGTCAGTGCCGCAAAAAGTCATCTCGGGTATGAAATATCCGGGCTAAGGGGGCCTGTCGGTCCACCCAATCCAGTCGTGGGGCTTCGCGAGAAATGCCACTCAACGGCGTCAACCTGACCTGATCGCAGCATCTTGATGTCGCGAGCAAGTTCCTGGCGAACGCGCGACCACCTTTCCCCCAGCCCTGTTCGGCCCACCTTGGATTCGATGGCTGTCATCCCGTCAAGCACATCCACCCGTCGTAGTCCGCCAGTCACGCGGAAATTCTGCTCAATCAAGCTTCCAGGACGCGACGCAGCGATTGCATCTCTGGCCGCATTTCCGGCAGCTTGATTCCGCAGTACTGCGGCGCTATGCCCTCTGCGGCAAATGGCACATACGCGGGTGTAAACGCCGCTCGCGCGGCGAAGCCCTCGAGAGCCAATGCCCCAAATCCTACACTGGCAAAGACACTGGAGATCCCGCGTTCAATTGGATCGACGCGGTTGCCCGTAAACCACTGAGTTCCAAAGACCATGGCAACCGCACGTAAAGTTTTGCGTTCATAGTGGCTATAGCGTCCCCTGTAGAATCTCGGTCAGTTCCTCTTGGCTGATGCCTTCGCCTTTCCGAAGCAGTTGCACAAGGCAATCCGCCAACCATTTGAAAACGACCGGCGCTGATCCAACCAAACCGTGGGCCGCGTGGCCAAACACGAGTTCCCCAGAACCTAATCCGCCAACCTTCGCAATTTGGTTGGTGGCTCCTTCGATAACGGCCTGTGAGAACTCTTCCGGCAGGCCAACGAAAGTTTCATCTGAACTAAGCGCAATCGAATCAGGAAATCGCTCACCCCCATTGCGGGAGGTAAGAACACGGATAAGCAGGGCCGCCGATTGGTTTGGCTGCAACTCCGCCCCGAGCAACCCGTAAAGCGCTCTTGGTCCTCGAGGGATTAGAACTTCAATGGCCGCTCGGCGCACTCCCTGAAGGGTTGCGTGGCCCCCCTGCACGGAACGCTCGGTGACATTCGAGGGGTTCACGTGGGCGTCTGGTAGCTCACTCAACCAGACGCGGGCTTTGCGATGTTGCGTAAGTTGTAGTGTAATCATAGCCAGAACCTATTGGCGGGAGATGCCCCAGAAGTTGAACCAGTTCTGATTGAACGAACCTGGTAGAGCCTGGATGACTTGAGGTGAATACACGCTAAACGGAGACACGCCGTATTTTTGTAGTGCCGCCGCGTGCGCTGCGTCGTAGCTCATGCCTCTCCCCATCATTGTAGCCTCGGATGCCTCATGGAGGTAGAAACTTGCGTCGCCACCCCTGATCTTCTGCCCATTGGCAAGCGCCGAACGTAGCCGGTCCAGCATCATTGTGTTTTCCTCCACAGGCCCGAACCGAGCCAAGTGGCCTTCGACCAAATCCAAGCCTCGTTGCGAAACCCGAATTTCCTTACCGAAAATACTACCCAATCCGTTCCCCCCGCCGGAGAATGCGGGGTTGAACGCCCCTGTTCCCTTTGCGGCAAATGGCACATACGCAGGTGAAAACGCCGCTCGTGAGGCGAAGCCCTCGAGGGCCAATGCCCCGAATCCTACACTGGCAATACCAGTAGCGATCCCGCGTTCAATTGGATCGATTCGGTTGCCCGTAAACCACTGAGTTCCAAAGACCATCTCGCTAAAGCTCTTGATCCCGCCAAGCACGGGCACGGCGTCCCACAGGGATTGCCGAGCCGAGGAGATCGCGTCTCGCGTGTCCGTGAACCGATAGTCAAAGCTCAGGTAGTCAATCGTGTCATACGGGTTGCTGAAGTCCCACGCCGAGCCGCTATCGAAGTAGCTGTAGTAGCTGGAGCTGTATCCGGAGCTGGACCGGTAGGGCGCGGAGTAGTCCACGTAATCAAGTCCGGACCAATCCGTATTCCCGTACAACCAATGTTGATCTCCCCAGAGCCAATGAGAGCCGCTGGCATCCCGTCCCGTCTCCAGAGACCATAAGTCCAAGCCGAGCGGATCGACGGCGCCATACGGATTATTGCTTACAAAAGCATAAAGGTGGGCGCTGCCACCCGCAGAAGCTCCCGGCGATGCTCCGCCGGAAGAACTTCCTCCGCCTCCTCCCCGATTGCCCTTACGGTTCGCAACCGCGTTGCCGGGTTCGGTGCTGTTGCGATAACCACCCTGCCGATCATTACTGTGCGGCAATGACGTCTTGGCCAGAGAAGTGTCCGGGGTCAGGCCGGAACTCTCTCCAGGGACTCCGACCGACCCGCCGACATAATCCCAAACCGCGGTGCCGCCGCCGGCGAGCGGCAAGCCGAGTTGGGATGAGAGAAACAGCGAAAGCGCAGCGGCCTTTGCCACCTGGCATAAACAGAAACAGAGCAATACTCTATTGCTGATTCGGCGTGGGTTGTGGCGCAATGAAGTTGCCGGTGCGACGGGCGGGCGCTTGGAGGAGTGGCCCCCCTTTTTCGTAATGTTGCCTTAGCCCCTCAATGTTGTTTTGTCCTGCAAACCGGCTGCCGAAAATCGCAGGATCCACCTTCGTGGCAGCAGCCTTTCCCGTGACATCGACATAGTCTTTCGGAATCTCGAATTCTGAAGGATTGAAATTCGTTAGCGCAATCGAAATGAGCGTGGACTTGAAGTTGACCAGTTGCTGTCCGGCGGGCATCCCCGGCGCATTGTTTCCGTGTTCTGGGAGCGAAGCCGTTTGTTCCGTGCAAACCACGATGGAATTTGTTCCAACAAATGAGCCTACCGACATGTTGGGCAGCAGTTTGGGCGCGGGCGGCGGTAGATTCGATACGTCCAGGAACCACTTGGCTTCAGTGGTCCACACGCAGCCCGACATAGCGTCATTGGTCCACCGGTGCGCGTCGGCTGGAAGAGAATTAAATTCTGCTTTGACTGCGGGAGCGAACCGGACCACCGGCTCGGTCTTTATAGTTGAGTCTTGGAGGAGGTTCCGCACGAACGTTTTTTCGTCGTGATTCAGCAGCACCTGTTCCTGCGAGCCGACTCGAAACAGCATAGCGAGCCCCGTGGAGATGTCCTCGCGAATCGCCTGTGCCGACAATTTCCGGGCGACGCGGTTGGTGTTTCCGGCGATCACGTTATCCATCGTGAGTAGCCAGTCCCCTTGCACGCTGATCGAAGGCAAGAAGCACGCGGCGGCAATAATTTGAAAAGCTCTTTTCATAATAGAGAGAAACATCCTGCAAGGTTCATTGGAATAAAATGGGCTCCCGATGCTTAATCGCGAGATTGACCAAGGCCTCTACACGCTCAAGCACGCATTCGCCATC
>JAKEER010000228.1 GCA_022616615.1 Acidobacteriota bacterium | reverse complement strand
TGACCGAAGTTGGAACTCCGTGGGCAGCAAGTGAACCTAGTCCACGTTCGTAAAGTTCGTAAAGGGGGTGGTCGCGAAGCGACCGGGTGTTGTCTTTAGGTTCGGGTAATGGTTGAACAACGCCCTGAAGCCTTCGCCTTCTTTCCCCTTTTGTTAAGGGGGGATTCTCAAGGAGAATTTCAATGAAAGCTCTGGTGCTGAAGGATTACAAGCAGCTTGAAGTGGCGACCATGCCCGATCCGGAGATTGGGCCCGAAGAGGTGTTAGTGCGAGTGAAGGCCTGCGGCATCTGTGGTAGCGACGTCCACGGCTACGACGGACACACAGGCAGGCGAATTCCACCACTGATTATGGGGCACGAAGCTTCGGGTGTGATTGCCCAAAGCGGCGGCAATGTGAAGCAGTTCCGGCCGGGCGATCGTGTCACCTTCGACTCGACCGTATATTGCGGCAAATGCTTCTACTGCCGGCGGGGCGACGTCAATCTCTGCGACAATCGCAATGTGCTGGGGGTCTCGTGTGGAGAATATCGCCGGCACGGAGCATTCGCCGAGTTTGTTGCGGTTCCCCAACACATCGTGTACCGCCTGCCAGACGATCTGGGCTTTGAGCAAGCGGCCTTGATCGAAAGTGTCTCGATTGCCTTTCATGCCACCAATCGTACTCCGATGAAACTCGGAGATTCCGTGGTCGTGGTCGGCGCCGGCATGATCGGTCAATTGGTAGTCCAGGCCGTGCGGCAGGCAGGCTGCGGGAAACTGATCGCGATTGATCTGGACGAACGGAAGCTGCAGATGGCGCGGCAACTCGGCGCCGATGCTGGCATCAACGCCAATTCACCCGACGTTCAGGCACAGGTTCTCGAACTCACCCAAGGCAGGGGAGCCGACCTTGCCTTCGAGGTGGTGGGAGCTTCTGCTCCTTTCAACACTTCCGTGGCCAGTCTCCGCAAGGGCGGTTCGGTAACGCTAGTCGGCAATCTGTCACCCAAAGTCGAGATGCCGCTTCAGCACATCGTCACCCGCGAGCTCACACTAATCGGTGTGTGCGCCTCATCAGGAGAGTACCCAGCCTGCATCGACTTGATGGCGCGAGGCAGAATCGATGTCAGCGCCTTCATTAGTGCCTTCGCTCCGCTGGAAGAAGGGCCGATGTGGTTCGACCGGCTGTACCGCCAGGAGCCCGGGTTGATGAAAGTGGTTTTGAAGCCGACGTAGAGTATTCCTGATAGCTAACAATGCAGGTATTTGTTTAGCGGGGTGGCACGGCCCGTGCTGGTGGCAGGCCTGGTCGAGCAGCACTGTGCGAGGACCCGCTCGCTACCGCTCGCGGTACTGTCAGCTCCCGGACCCTGAGGCGAACAGTACCGCGAGCGGTAGCGAGCGGGTCCTGAGGTGCGCAGAGGCAGCGTAACCCCGCTAAACAAATACCGATGCAGGAGTATCGAAGGTTGGAACAAAACCTCGTCATTCCGGCCAAGCACCGCACGAGCCGGAATCCAGCCTGGATTCCCACGCTCGCGGGAATGACAAATCGCTCATGGTGAGCGCCCAAACGTCGAAACGCCGGTCTGAAAGTGGGAGCCGGCCTCCGGACGGCGATACGGCCGCGACGAAACAACCCAGGCGTCATTCAGAGGCCGGCTTCCTATTTCAAAACGCCCAAGCCGCCTCGAAGCACCAAGACCTAGATCCCATGGAGAAACTGAAAACAGGAATCATTGGCACCGGAAAAGTAGGTCACTTGCACGCAACTGCTCTAACGGAGTTGCCCGAGTCGGAATTTACGGCTGTCTGTAACGTGAATTTCAAAGGCGCGCAGGCGTTCGCCGAACAGTACCGGGTGAAGGCGTATGCGGACGTTGAGGACATGGTGGCCGGCGGCGTTCAAGCGGTAACGGTTTGCACGCCGCATCCGCTTCATGCTGGGCCAACCATCAAAGCTGCCAGGGCCGGGGCCCACGTGATTGTCGAAAAGCCCCTGGCTTCTTCGCTGGCAGACTGCGACGCGATGATCCGAGCTGCCAAAGAAGCTCGCGTCAAGCTGGCGATGATCAGCCAGCGCCGGCTATACGCACCGGTGCAGAGAATCAAGAAAGCCATTGAAGACCACAAACTGGGACAGCCAATTCTGGGCACAGTCAACATGCTGGGATGGCGCGATCAGGCCTACTACCAGAGCAATGCCTGGCGGGGAACTTGGCTCGGTGAGGGGGGCGGCGTGCTAGTGAATCAGGCGCCGCACCAGTTGGACATTCTGCAGTGGTTTCTGGGACCTATTGACCAGCTCTTTGGCTGTTGGGCGAACTTAAATCACCCCTACATCGAAGTTGAGGATACGGCCGCCGCGATTATTCGCTTTAAGAATGGGGCCCTTGGCAACATCCTGGTTAGCAACTCCCTGAACCCTGCGCTTTACGGCAAAGTGGCCGTGCATGGCAGTAGCGGCGCGTCCGTGGGCGTCCAGACCGACGGGGGCGCGATGTTCATCGCCGGCATGTCAAACATCACCGAACCACCCATCAACGATCTTTGGAAGATACCCGGAGAAGAGGGCTTGCTGGAATCCTGGCAACAGGAAGACACTGCCTTCTTCCAAAGCATCGATCCGACGCGGTACTATCATCAACTCCAGATCCAGGATTTTCTGCAGGCGATCCTCGAAGATCGAGATCCCATGATGCCAGGCGAAGAGGGCCAGAAAACGGTGGAGTTGTTCACCGCCATCTACCGATCACAGCGCGACAATCGAGTGGTTCCGTTTCCACTGGTTCCAGAGACTGACAGGACTGATCTCGACGGACGGTTGACAGCCGCAAGCGCCGAGAGTTCAGTCTGGTCACCTGCCGAAAGACGGCGGATGTGACCTCATTCTCCCCCCTCTAGGCCTGTCGTTACGCTAGATAGGCTGCCTAACGCTGTGCTTTGGCGGCAGTGAATCTGCCGGGCATGTACGAGCGAGCATGCTCAAGCCAATTGGGCCCGGCACAGATTGCGGCTTGTCCTCTACCCCAGCAACAGTTCCAGGTCTTCGCGGCTCAGGTCGCGGATAAGGCTGTTGTCTTCGCGGATGATGGCTTCGGCCAAGTTGCGTTTGCTCTCCTGCAACTGAAGCACTTTTTCTTCGACCGTGTCGCGAGCGATCAGCCGGTAGGCGAAGACTTGGCGCGTCTGGCCGATCCGGTGGGTGCGGTCGATCGCTTGCGCTTCCACAGCCGGATTCCACCAGGGGTCCAGAAGGAAGACATACTCGGCAGCGGTCAGATTGAGTCCCAGCCCGCCGGCCTTCAGGCTCACGAGAAATAACCGGCTTTCCGGGTCGTTCTGGAACTTCTCGACCAAGCCGCCGCGGTCGCGGGTTTTTCCGTCCAAGTACAGGTACGGAATCTTCTCGGCATCCAGGCGGTCGCGCACAATTGCGAGGAGGCTCGTGAACTGGGAAAACACCAGCGCCTTGTGCCCTTCCTCGAGCACCTCGGCGATTTGGGGCAGCAACATGTCGAGTTTGGCGCTGGGGTCTGCAGTGCGCTTCTTATCGATCAGGCCAGGATGGCAGGCGGCTTGGCGCAACCGCAGCAGCGCTTCCAGGACGTGGATCTTAGCCTTTTGCAGACCCTCGGTTTCGATGCGTCCCAACAGTGTTTGGCGGTAGTGTTCCTTGAGATCATTGTATTGGCGTCGCTGTTCCGGTTTCAGCTCGCAGTAGAGCGTTTGCTCCAACTTTGGCGGAAGGTCTTTTGCAACTTGTTCCTTGGTTCGGCGCAGGATGAACGGCCTCAAAGCCCGTGCCAGCAGCCGCCGGTTTTCCTCATCCAGGTTTTTGGTGCTGTTGTCCGCCAGGCCGAAGACGGAAGCTGCCCCGAGCATTCCCGGATTTAGAAACTCAAAGAGGCTCCACAACTCACCCAGGTGGTTTTCAACGGGCGTTCCGCTGAGAGCCAGCCGGTGCTGCCCGCGCAGCAAGCGAACAGCCTTGGCTGACTCTGTCCGGGCGTTCTTGACGGCCTGGGCTTCGTCGAGAATGACGTAATCGAACTGTTGCTTTTGCAAATGCGCCGCGTCGCGGCGAAGGGTGCCATAGGTGGTGAGAATGACGTCGTAGTCTCCGAAGTGGCTGCCCGGCCGCAGGCGTTCTCCACCGGTGTGCTCCAGCAGCCGCAGGTTGGGAGCAAAGCGAACAGCTTCTTGCTTCCAGTTGAAAATGAGCGAGCGCGGCATGACGACCAGTGACGGTTTGTCCGGAAACTCGCTGTCCGGAGGCAATGGGAGTGCGGAATCGGCAGCCGGTTGGTGGGCGGGATTGCCGTCAGCAGGCACGGCACCAGCCGGGCGCGCTGCCCGGCGGCTCTCCAGCAAAGCAAGCACTTGAACCGTCTTTCCCAGTCCCATATCGTCAGCCAGGCAACCACCGAAGCGAAAACGGCGGAGGAAATGCAACCAGCCCAGACCTTCCTTCTGGTACGCGCGCAGGTTGCCGCAGAAGCCATCTGCCGGTTCAGAAGGCTGAACGCCTTCAAAAGAACGTAGCTGGCGGCGAATCTCCTCGAATACCGCATCACACGTGGCTTCCGGCTGCTCCGCCAGCAGAACGTCGAGCAGGCCCGCCTGGCCGGAACTGAAACGCAGATGGTCTTTCTCTGCCTGCCCGAGACTGGCCAGCAAGCCGTACTTTCGCAGCCACTCTTCTGGCAGCATGCCGTAGGAGTTGTCTCCCAGCCGCACCATTCTCTCGCCACGTTTCAGAGCCTGCAACAACTCGGGCAGGCCCGCTGTCGGGCCGTCAAAGTCGACTCTGCCGTGCAGCTCGAACCAGTCGATGCCGCTTCGCACCTCGATCTGAACTTGGCCCGGCATGCGATAGAGCTGGCCCTGAACCTCCACTCTCCAGCCCGCGGCGGTCAAAGCGGCGACCGCGGCCGGGAGGTGTTTTGGCAAAAGCTCGAAGTCTTTCTGCCCCGCAGCAGCGTAATAGGAATAGGCGCCGGGTTTGCGAAACTTCAATGACCGCAGCAAATGCGCTGCGGCTTCCTCGGCAGCCATGTCGCGCACCAGCAACTGGCGCTCAGCTTTTCGCAAAATGCCGCGCTCCTGGGATCCCCACGGAACTGTGCTCCCGTCGTAGTCAAGTTGCAGGTCTGCCACTAGAAATTCCTCGCGTCGTTGCCAGGAACTCGTCTTAGGCTTAGTGATCTCGAGACGGAACTGCGGCGTGACACGAACTTCCTCAACCCGCAGCTCTGGAGGAAGGTCCAGGTGCGGAAGCCGATGCAGACGACTAAACTCTTCCAGCAGATCCTCTGCCTGGTCTTTCGGAACCTGAATCTCTGGCTCCGCTTGCAGGGCCGGGATCCACTCCAGAGGCTGGTCGGATCTCAAACTGGAAACCCAGCCATGGGCGATGACAATGCCGCTCGGATGGATCAGAACGGGCTCATTGAGCGCCAACTTCTGCTCTCCGCGTTGCAGATGACCCGTAACCAGAAAACTCTTTCGGGACGCGTTCTCATCCACCTTCAACCGCAGTTCCCAACCCAACCCTGAGTCCCAAATGAGCGGGAGGCTGAGATCCATATTTCGAGTCAGGCGGTAGAAGCAGCGACCGGTGCCGCATACCAAAGGCATGAGAAGCTCGCTAACCACGCGCGGCATCTGATAGCGGGACGCCACCTGCTGACTGCCGTAGCTGTAGCCGTAGCCGTAGTAACTGATGTCACGTGCCCCAACAATACGGGCCAGAATGTCGATATCGCTGGGGTCGGGCAGATGGGGAACCTGGCGGATAGCAAGCTGCAGGCCTCGAGGCTTGCCCCAATCACCGTTCTTTTTTGGTTCGCGTGAAGCAATTTCGAGTACCAAATCAGCCCCAGTGCCCGTTGTGGAAGACTGAATATCAATAATATAGAGGATCTGGCGGGTGGCAGGCCATGGCCCCTGCGCATTTCCTGTTTGCGCCGGCGTGAGCTGCCGGAGCTGGCTAAAAACCTTCTTCCATTGTGGAGGCTTCGCGACCAGTTTGGGTTGTGCCCCGGTTGCAGCCCCTCGACTCTGTGTCGCGGGCACCGTCTGTTTGAAGACAAGCGGTGGGTCCTCGGTTTCTTCCGTGAAATCATGATCGAGGTCGTCAAGAGCGTTCAAAGCGAAAGAGACTTGGCTCAAACCTCTCGCTGCGCTGAGATAGCCCTGCTTTTCGGCGACAACCAGAGTGGCCCAAATGTGCTTGCAGGCTTCGCCACCCTCCGAGTACGGACAGTCGCAATCGGCGAACACCGTGTCTTCGTTCAATTCCAAAGAGACGAAGTACGCTTGGCTTCCGGCGACTTCCGCCTCAACCGATGATTCTGAACCTTCCAGGATCTCTACACGCCGGGAGAGAGCGTAGTTGTCTCCTCGACGCCGGGTAGCCCCGCTGAAATAGCGCGAAAGCGGTTGAATCAGGGACATGAAGTCCTTTCTACCCGCGAGCCGGAATACAGGCTGGATTCCCGCTTTCGCGGGAATCTGGAGACTGGACATTTTTGGAGTGGCGAAGCCCACCCCGGGAGCGCGGGCGTCCCGCCCGCAATTGTGGCCGCAGGCCATCGGAGCGGCC
>JAKEER010000227.1 GCA_022616615.1 Acidobacteriota bacterium | reverse complement strand
CCAGCAAGATTGCGCTTCCTGCTGCAAGATGGAGACCTTTATGCATTCAAGTTTGAGTCAGTTAGAGGACCCATACGAACTGGTCGAGCGGCAGGTCACTGGAACTACGACCTGCACTTTGTCACTTCTGATACCACGGCGCGTAAATGGAGCAAGCCTCATCCGACGGGCGTTCCAGCTCAAACCAGCTGGGCGGCGGATCTCGGGAATGGCCTGCTCGCCGCGACGTACGTTGCGCGAGAGAAAACAACGCCGGGCGTTATAGTGGTTTTGAGCCATGACGGAGGGAAAAGCTGGGATTTGGAGAATCAGGTCATGGTTTGGGATGCGGTCGGTCAGGAGTATCTGGGCGTGATACATAAGCCCAGCTATCCAGCCACCCACAACAACATAGCCTTTGGGAAACCCAACACTGTGCGTCTCCCATCGGGCGACATTTTGTCTAGTTGGTGGTGCACTCAAGCATGTGTGACGCATATCCGATGTGCCCGCCTAACGATCGTGTGATCTAAGTAGAAAGTGAAGAATGCGCAGCGAGCGCTAATGGCAGGTCTGGAGTCAGCAACACAGACGAATGCGGAGGAGCACAACAGGGTTTCATGCAGGCAGATTCATTGTGCAGTGCAAACGGAACGGAGGGCAGGCGGCATGGTGAAAGCAATATTCAGTGTGGCCGGGTTTTTGTGGCTGCTGGTGCGGTGACAGGCGATGAAAAATCTGCCCAACAGGTTTCTTTTCCCGCTAGCTTGATAAACGCATCAGGGGAGCGCACGTGAGAGCAAGACTACTTCTGGGTGTATCAACACTGATGTGTCTTCTTGACCAGACCTCTCGCGGTTCGCCTGCGGAGGCCGGGGCAGAATCGGCGAGGGTTCGGAACGTGCTCTTCATCATGGGAGATGACCACGCGGCTTATGCTGTTCGCGCCTACGGAAACTCGATTATCCGCACTCCCAACCTCGATCAACTCGCTGCGAAGTCAGTTCGTTTTGCCCAAGCTTTCGCCAACTCTCCTGTTTGCACTCCTTCCCGGCAGTCGATCCTTACCGGCAAATACCCCCACGCGAATGGTGTCTCTTTGCTCACAACTCCGCTGGCCGAAGCAGAGGCCACCATAGCTGACCACGTGAAAGAACTTGGTTACTCCACAGGTGCGATCGGAAAGATGCACTTTAACAGCGACCTCAAACATGGATTCGACTACCGTCTTGATGAAAGATCCTTTTCCGATCAGCTGACCAGGACTGAGTTTGCGAAACCTTCCTCCGATATCCGTGTAAAGCCGCAGTGGAGGCCCTTTCGAGACCCTGCGCGCGGCTTTTGGAATGCCGACGTTCTGCCCTACCCTCTCTACGATAAAGACATGCGGGGCGCCTGGTATGTGAAAAAGGCTGCGGAATTTTTGCGGACGAATCGAGAGAAGCCTTTTTGTTTGTGGGTGAGTTTCAATGAGCCGCATGCGCCTTTTGACTTTCCGATCGAGTATGCCCGCAAATACCGCTCTCAGCAGATGCCGCTGCCTGACGCAGGAGCTGAAGATGAACGATGGATTCCCAGCTGCTTTCGAGATCTAACAAAAGCAGACAAACAGGGCATCGTGGCCTCTTATTACACTTCCGTGGAATATCTGGACAAAAATGTCGGGCTACTGCTCAGGGAACTTCGTGACCTTGGCCTGGAGAAGAACACTCTGGTCGTGTATGTGAGCGACCATGGCTATCTCCTCGGTCATCATGGAAGATTCGAGAAACACACCATGTGGGATGAGGCCTTGCGAGTTCCACTGCTGATCTTTAACAAGTCACTTTCCAAAACGGGACGGGTCGTCAACGCGATGGTAGAGACGATTGATTTAGTTCCAACCATTCTGGAGGTGCTCGGTCTTCGTGCGATGGAAGGCTTGCAGGGCAAGAGTTTGGCGCCTCTGCTGAAAGGTGAGACCACCCAGGGGAAGGAGTTGATCTTCGCAGAATACCACGACGACAACAAGGCGATGGTGAGAACTGCGCAATGGAAATACATCTTCACCAGTGGAAAGCACGATCTCGCCCATGGATACGCTACAGGATACGGTCCTTCAGGACGTAATCAACGGCTATATCACCTTATCGAAGACCCCCAGGAATTTCACAATTTGTCGAATGATTCGAGATACGCACAAGTGCTGAAGACCTTGCAAGCGAAAATGCTGGAGGTCTTCAAGACCACGGATCCCAGAGCACCAAAGTTGCCCGAAGGACTTTCCGTCGAAGAGAAACTCGAGTGGTTCTGTGAACCACCCGAGAAATAGCCCGAGGAGATCCGCCACGGACCGCAACGCCAGAAGCCATTCCATGCGGTTTTCAGCCGGGATTTTTGCACCGAGGAATTAGCTAGGGCCAGGGAGTCGGGCTGATCCGTAACGTTCTGCCCGCCGCGGAGATCGTGGAACAGATTGTCTCCGAGGCCCAAGGCATCATCCGCCGCCTCTCCACTGCGATGGCGTGAGGCAGGCAGTCACGCAGTTGCATTTCCCTGGCGAGAATTCTTCTCAATCCGGCGTAGGGCGCGAAGAAATCACTGGCACACGACGGTTGATTTTAGCTCGGAGAGCCTTGCGCATGAAAAAAGGAAAGGTCAGGCTTGCGCAGTTCTTGAGCGATCACATAGACTGCGTTCCGACCGGCTTGTTCAGACTCTGATCAGCAGTGTGCTGGGTTTTTCGCGGCGTCAAACCGGGTGACGACCTCGGTGATGCTAGTCGGTCGCTGACCGGCAGGGTTTTGCCCAGGCAAGGAGAGAATTCATGGACAAACAGACCTTAACCATCACCGATAACCGGACGGGGAAACAGTACACCGTTCCCATCGAAAGCGGCACGATCCGGGCGATGGAGCTGCGCAAGATCAAGGTCTCGGATGATGACTTCGGACTCGTGTCTTACGATCCGGCGTTCATGAACACGGCTTCCTGTCGGAGCAAAATCACCTTCATCGATGGCGACAAGGGCATTCTGCGCTACCGTGGTTACCCCATCGAGCAACTCGCGGAGCGAAGCAACTACCTTGAGGTGGCCTTTCTAATCTTGAACGGCGAACTTCCCACGAAGTCTGAGTTGGCCGAGTGGTCCTGGCACATCACGCATCACACGTTCATTCATGAAAACATCAAGAAATTCGTGGATGGCTTCCACCACGACGCCCACACCATGGGCATGCTGGTGGGGACCATCGGCGCGCTCTCGACCTTCTATCCCGACGCCAAGAGCATCCACGACGCCGATTCGCGACAGAAGCAAATCTACCGCCTGATTGGCAAAGTGCCCACCATCGCCGCTTTCGCCTACCGCCACAGCACGGGAATGCCTTATGCCTATCCAGACAATGATCTGAGCTATCCGGGAAACTTCTTGAACATGATGTTCAAGATGACGGAGGTGAAATACCAGCCCAACCCCGTGCTGGAGCGTGCGCTGCATGTTCTGTTCATCCTGCATGCCGACCACGAACAGAACTGCAGTACCAACGCGATGCGCAGCATCGGCAGTTCCCAGGCCGATCCGTTCTCAGCCGTGGCCGGCGCGGCTGCTGCGCTTTACGGACCGCTGCATGGCGGCGCCAACGAAGAGGTGCTGCGCATGCTCACGGAGATCGGGTCGAAGGAAAAGGTTCCGGAATATGTCAAGCGGGTGAAGGCAGGAGAGTTCCGTTTGATGGGTTTTGGCCACCGGGTCTACAAGAACTACGATCCGCGGGCCAGAATCATCAAGCGCGTAGCAAGCGAGGTGTTTGAGGTCACGGGGAAGAACCCGCTGCTGGAGATCGCTTTGGAATTGGAGCGCATCGCACTGGAAGACGATTATTTCGTGAGCCGGAAGCTTTACCCCAATGTGGATTTCTACTCTGGCATCATTTATCAGGCGATGCGTTTCCCGGTGGAGATGTTCCCGGTTCTTTTTGCCATTCCGCGAACTTCAGGCTGGATTGCCCAGTGGCAGGAGATGTTGCTGGATCCGGAACAAAAGATTGCCCGTCCGCGCCAGATCTATGAAGGGCCCGACCGGCGCGACTTTGTGCCGATGGAGAAGCGGTAAGAGGCCGCGGCGCCAGCAAGAAAAGATTCTCGAGGTCGTCTCGCGCCTTGGTCAGCGGTACGGGCAACGACAAGGGTAGAGGATTCAGTAAAGGAGAATGGACAGATGCCAGTTGCTACCGGATATGAACATATTGTCCTCGATGAAGAACGCGTGGCCCTCATTGCTGGTACCACGATGAAGGTCTTGGAGTTGGTGGCGGAAACCGCCGCCTATGGGTGGAGTCCTGAGGAACTGCATTTTCAGCACCCCTATTTGACATTGGGCCAGATTCATTCGGCGCTGGCCTACTACTGGGACCATGCCCAACAGCTCAATGAGGAACTGAAGCGCGATTTGCGCGAAGTCGAAAAGTTCCGCCAGGCCAGCGGACTCTCCCCTCTGGCAGCCCGCTTGAGGTCTCAAAGGCTGCTCTGATGTCCGTTGCCCTCTACATGGACGTTCATATCCCGAGAGCCATCCCGCTCGGCCTGCGTCTCCGTCTTGAAACGCGAGGTGTTTTTGACGATCAGGTCAACATCGAGGCCAGCTTGACTCGCCTTGACATTGAGGCAACGAGAGAAACAGACTTAGGGCTCTTTAGAGAGTACTTCGGAGACCTCTTTACTGACTACTTCAACGACAGGCACAAACAACTGGACGAAGCTTCTCTCGACTATTTCAGGGCCTTTGTGAACAGAAACGTCAGGCCTGGCGATGTGATCTTGACTTTCAATTACGACTGCCTCGCTGAGCGTGTCTTGCGCGAGGCGGGCCTTTGGAACATTGTTGATGGGTATGGCTACCGTCGCGAACTTGTTCAAGATGGACGAATGTTGATTGATGGAGATTCACCCTGCAGAGTGCTCAAGCTCCACGGGTCGCTTGGATGGATTTCCAGTGTAGAGGATGCCTCTTTCTTTATTCAAAACGAAGCCGTGGGATTTGTTGGATACCCGGCTTGCCAAGACGCGGGACTTCGAAAGGTCGCTAGCAAACGGACGTTTGTGCTGCCGTCTTACATCAAACAACTTGACACCCACCCCCTGCCCGCGATTTGGCGCTCTGCCGCCGAAGCTCTACGCAGATCATCTGAGGTAGTCTTCATTGGTTATAGCATGCCCTTTGCTGATTCAGCTGCTTGGATGCTCTTCTTGACGAACCTTCACGACGGGCAAGACATACTCTATTGCTGGCACCCTGACAGCGCCCTGCGCCAAGCCGAGTTCATTTGTCGGACTTTCGAACTGTCGGGGATTCACATCCGCGATCGTAAGTCTTCAGTCCAAGAGTTCTGCTGAAAACCAGCGAAGGCCTCGGAGCCAGTGCCATCAGTGAGGACTCATCACTTAGCGCACGCTGCATCGAAGCCATTGTTGATCGCCACGCTTCCAAAGCGGTGGAAGTTGAAAAGGCCAGCGGTTCTTGGTGCTCTGTCTGAAAGCAAGACTGGGATTCGGGGAAACAAATCGCCAGATTCAGAACCAGGTCGTAGCGGCAGTTGCTGACCTGAAATCCTCCCTCTGAGCAAGTCAGTTGCTCAGTTCGCTGCAATTGCTGGACGTTTCTGACCTATGTGGGTTGCCTGCTCGAAGGCATGGGCGATTTGAAGGACACCGAAATCGTCGCGATAGCGGCCTACGATTTGGATGCCGACGGGCAGGCCGCCGGAAGTGAATCCGGCGGGTACCGAGATGGCCGGGCAGAACGTTGTCGTGATCCAGTAGGCCGACTTCATCCAGGCCACGTAGTGTTCCATCTTCACCCCTTCGATCTCCTTGGGCCAGTCAAGACTCGCGTCGAACGGCGGCACTTGATTCACCGCGCACAGTAAGAACTCATACTTAGACTGAAACCGCCGCATCCGCTCCATGAGCTCGCCATGCCGGATCATTGCCTGAGCAAGGTCGGTGGCGCTGACTCGGGCGCCCGCCTCGATCTGCCAAATGGCTTCCGGTTTCATCTGGTTCCGATGCTTCTCGAGTAAAGGCCCCAGCACATTCCAGGACGTCCACAAGCGGAGGTCGAGAAAAATCTTGTCCGCCCCATTCAAATCCGGACAGGCCTCCTCGACAATGCAGCCAAGCTTCTCAAAAGCATGGCGCTGCGAGTCT
>JAKEER010000226.1 GCA_022616615.1 Acidobacteriota bacterium | reverse complement strand
CCGATCTCACCGGCGTGGTCAACCTGGATTTCATGGAGAACGAATCTCTTGCCAGAAGTGAACCCGCGGAATTCCAAGTCGCCTGCGTTGGTAGCCGTATAAGGGGAATTGGGCCATGCAAACGTCGAGGGACTCGTGCCGTGTTCCAACCCGTAATCCACGAGACCCTTGGCGATGGTCATAACACTGGCGTCGCCCGTGTAGGCATAGTACAAACGAGCCGATTCGAACCAGTTCGGGATTTTCTCGCCCACATCATTCATCCAGGTATCCGGCTCTAGAGTCCCGTTCTTCTCTCGGAATGCGCAATAGAAGTAATACTGCGGATAAGATGATCTGGGTGGCGGCCCTGGGGAGTTAGGGACTTTCGTCTTGATGAAATTCCAACGCAGGCGGAGGAAATGGTCGTACGCCTTCTCAATGGGCACAGACCACGGAATGATCTTGTTCTGACTATCTAAAATCACCTTGTGAGAGTTAAAAACGTCTTCGGCGAAGACAGGTAACAGACTAATTCCAGATAGTGCTGCCGCAAATCCTATTCCGGACAAAAGAACCCTGCAGATGAAACTCAATTTGAACCCGCTTTTGTTGAACATGACCGACTTCTCTCCTTCCGTTTTTTGTATTAGCGGGGTGACACTATGTTTGTCGCCAGCAAAGCGCCCTCGCTGGCGCTTCGGGCTTTCAGGCGACGTAAATCCAGTAAGGACGGCATCGCTGGCCAACCCGCTGGACAGATACCGTTTCTCTTGAATGAAGGCGGATGCTTCCGCTCTTACTGGCCTTCTTTCGACGATGGTCGAGACAATTCTAAGCGTTCCTGTTGCAACTTTTGAAAAAGGACAAGGTGGCGGGTCGATTTCTCTTTTTGCCCCAGGCGGCTATAAGCGCGATGCAGCTGATATTGCACGCCAGGGCTGAGCGGCATACAGGCTTCGGCGCGTTGCAACCGGACGAGCGCCTCCCCAACCTTGTCCTGAGCCATGTAAACCTTGCCCAGTTCGATAAGCGCCTGGCCGTTGCGTGGATTCAGTTTTTCGGCCTTCAGGAGCATTTGTTCTGCTTTCGCGTAATCGCCAGATTCCTTCGAGGTGATACCCAGAAGCAAGAACGCTTCCGGAACGCCACGTTCTGCAGCCAGCGTAAACGCCCGGCTGGCCTCTTGAATGCGTCCTTCCTTGCGGTGCACCAAGCCTTCCATCAAAACGGTGCGCGGGCTGGCTGGTTGCGCTTCGCGGAGGTTGCGCAGGGCCAGCTTGGTGAAGCGGTTGTACGGAATGTAATAGCTGGTGAATCCGAACAGGAATTGAATTTCAGGATGATCCGGGAACTTCTTCTGTGCGCGAATGGCTTCCGCCAGCGCCTTGCTCGTCTGGTCGGTGCTGATCAGCGCAGAAATGAGCATCTCCCGATAGCCGGGATTGGAATCGTCAATCTCGTTTCCACGCTGGAACGCCTCGATCGCCTGCCGAGGCTGGTTCAGGTTTGCGTGGGCGAGGCCCGTCACCACGTAGTACTGAGCCGCCAGAGGTCCGTTTGCCGGAGGCGGAATCGACCGGAGGCTCGAAAGTGCTTTCTCCGGGCGACCCGCTTCGTTTTCTGCCACAGCCAGGTCGACCATCAACCGCTGCCGGTCCGGATAGCGTTGGGCCAAAGCTTCGTTCAGACACTGGGCCGCCTTTTCCCATTTCTGCTGAGACAAATAAGCCTGGCCGAGATAGAAATGGCCGTGAGAGTTGGAAGGCGTCAGCCGAGTGACAGCCTCAAAACTCTTGGTGGCTTCCCTCCAGTCGCCGCGCCGCGCCGCAACGACTCCAAGAATCATGTGAGAGTTCGCCGATCCCGGATTGGCCTTCAAAACCTGCTGCGCCAGGGCGGAGGCTCGGCTGGTGTCCCCAGATCGAAAGGCGGCCTCGGCTTTCCGCAGCAGATCGGCCTCAGACGCTTGCTGGGCCGCGATTCCAAGTCCTGGAAAAGAAAGCAGCAGGTAAATCAGACTAAGGCTGTTTCCATTGAAGCCCTTCATGTCGCGTTCTCCAAGAGGGTGTTTAGAAAGCCCCGCAACAAAGGTGGAGCGGGCGCTCTGCGCACGCTGAACGCGCGCAGGAGCGCGCGTTCCACCCGCTTTCTAAACACTCTCCAAGACCGTGCACTGCACCCTTTGATAGGCTGTTTGTTCGTACGCGTCCAGTTTGCCCGCAGGTCTGATGGCGGGTTGAGTACGTCCCAGCTCATCTGTCGCGCGCACAACCAGTTCGTGCCTGCCTGAAGCCGGGATTTTCCAGTCGAATTCCCAAAACACCCAGGAGTAAGCTTGCAGACCTGTCTGGCCCGGGGTGTTTACGAGAGCCTCCTGCCAGGCATGGCCTCCATCCGTGCTGACTTCCACTCTTTCGACTCGGTTTTCCCCCGCCCAAGCTGCGCCCCTGACCACGAATCGGCGACCAACCAGGATCGCTCCGTCGAGAGGCCGCGAAAAAACCGCCTTCACATTCATGGCGGTGACCGGCTCTGTGGCTGCTTGGCCAGTTCCCGGCAGTTGAACCCGGCGAAGATAGCTGTGCTCGGGCACTGCGTCGGTGCCTCTCTCTGTGAGCAACTCGATTTTTTGCAGCCATTTCACCGAGTCCATTCCATACCAGCCAGGGACCACAGCCCTGAGGGGGAAACCATGCGCGTCTGGCAGCTTCTCTCCGTTCATCCGGTGGACGAGCAGCGTATCTGCGTGCAGTGCTTTCGACAGGGGAATGGTCCTCACATAACAAGCGCCACCAACCGAATCCCGATCGGCGCCCGACAACCGCACGAACCCGGCTGCCGGCAACGGCCGGGCTTTCTCCAGCAACAAGGCTAAACTGACACCTGTCCACTCTGCATTGCCCACCAGACCTCCTCCCACTGGGTTCTCAGCACACTCCAAAGTAACGGCCAGGGTCTTCCGAGGTTGCTGCAGCAGTTCCTCGTAGGTGACTTCAAAGGGGTTGGCTACGGCGCCGGCAAGCGAGAGTTTCCACTGGCTCGATGACTGAGCGGGCGCGGGAAAATGGTCGCGAATGAAAAACAAATCATTCGGATTCAGCCAGTCGTCGAGAAGCGAAAGGTCAAAACTGCTGATCTCTGCTTTCCGGCTCCCAGCTTCCTGACGTGTCTGGCTTCCGGCAAACGGCGGGAAAGCCAGACACGTCATTCCGGCGGCAAGCCCCTGGAGGAAGCGACGTCGAGACCGGAACAGGGGGTGAGCCGACCCGGGAAGCCAGCCAACCGAAACCGCGTCTCGCTCAGAAAGAAATCTTGACTGCCCCTTGTAGGATTCGTGGATCTCCATCGGTTCCCAAGATTTTTCCGAAGTTGGGATTTGTCAGCCCTGCGACCGGATTCCTCAGATGTGTGGCATTGAAGAGATTAAAGAAGTCGAATCGCAGCTCTCCTCTGCCGGCTTCGCCAATGAAACCGAGCCGGAATGCCTTCGCCAGAGATAGGTCAACATTCCCGTATCCAGGTCCCACCAGAGCATTCCTTCCCAGTGAGCCGTAGGTGTTGGGCGCCGGATTTTGGAAGCGCGTAATGTCGAAGTATCGTTCGATCTTCTCTCCTTTGCTTCGACTCGTGTCCAGAACTGGATACCCACTTCCAATCAGGTCAACCCGTGCTCCTCCCGCGCCTGCCGAGGGATTTCCCGTCGCTCCAATGCCGAACGGGCGGCCAGACTGCAGCGTGACGATCCCGCTGACCCGCCAGTCCTTGAGGATGGCTTTCGCAACAGGGGCCGAGTGGTCGCTCACCAGGGACGGGAGGTCCCACACGAATGAGCTAACCAGCCGGTGAGTGCGATTCTGGTCCGACGGGCCTCGAGTCAGGAAAAAGTTGAAGGGATTCACTTCCGGCGCAAACGCAAAGGCGTTAACCGAGACGTAGTCCAGCGTCTTGGACCAAGTATAAGAGCCAGACGCTGTAAGCCCGCTGCTGTAGCGCTTTTCCACGGTCGCCTGCAGGGCGTGGTAGGAAGAATTTAGCCCGTGCATGAACCGGTTGATCGTTTGATAGCCCTTGATGCGGCGTCGCTCATCAATGGTGGCGCGGTTCTGGGCCAGACTCAGCGCTGGATTGTAAATAGGAGGATTTTGATCGTAGAGCGTTTTCAGGTGGGTCCCCTTGGTTCCAATGTAGCCCACCCGCAGAAGAGTGTTGGTGAGAAACTGGCGCTCCACAGTGAGGTTCCAGTTTTGGCTGTAGGGCGAGACCCATTTATTGTCGAGCAGAATCGTAAACAAGGGGTCTGCGAACGGCGTGTCTGGCAGGAACTGTTCCACCGGAAAACGATTGAGTTCCGGGCGCGCGCGATAGGGATCATCCAGCAGGCCCTCCGTCAATTGCACGCTGTAACTGAAGGGCGACACGTTGTTGGCATCGTTCAAGGTCATTAGGGCTGGAGCATCATAAAAGATGGCGTATCCGCCACGGATGCTGGTCTTGCCATTTCCAAAGGGATCCCACGCGAAGCCGAAGTGAGGCGCCAGATTGTTGTGGTCTGGCTCCGTGACCGCCCTTCCGATAGTGCCGCCGCCAGGCCTAGCATCGCCATGGTAAAGCAATCCTGGAGGCGCGTTGAGGAACACTTTGGATTTTACCCCTCTTTGATAGTTGCCAAGATCGAAGGTTTGGGCGCGACCCAGGGTGTCGGTGTAGAAGTCATAAGGCTCAAAGCGCAAGCCAAGATTCAGAGTGAAATGAGGGTTCAACCTCCAGCTGTCACCGAAGTGAAAGCCTTTCAGCATCTGGCGGCGGTTTTCCTTCTCCCCGTTATTCTGCGTGAAGAAGGAGAACTGCCCCAGCATGAAGTCGGCGCGATCATAGCCGTTCTGATTCCCCAGGCCGGTGGCATGTCCGTCGAAGTCAAAGGCGCCCGAGCTGTTGAAGATG
>JAKEER010000225.1 GCA_022616615.1 Acidobacteriota bacterium | reverse complement strand
CTGTTGGTCTCAATTCCTCCGACTCTACCGATCAGCAAAGCCGTCCAGTTAGTGAAGGGCGGGTCCAGTCTGTGGTTCCACGAAACGTTTCGCCGAAGTGCGTTCGCTTGGCAGGATGGTTATGGCGCCTTCACCGTAAGTAAGTCCCAACTCCCTGACATAATTCGCTACGTCGAAAGACAGCGCGAACATCACCGCGGGCAGACTTTCCAAGAGAGTACCGGGCCCTTCTCGAGAGGCATGGTATCGATTACGACGAGAGGTATCTGTGGGGATGAGTCAGTGCGTCGCTAGCGCGACGCAGTTGAGTTTCGGGGTTCGTAGTCCAGGGGATGAATCCCCTGGCTACCTTCAAAACATCGCTCCGCGATGTTCCAAGCGGCTGGAAGCCGCTGCGAGCGGCCTCCGGCCGCCCCGGCGCGGGCGAGACGCCCGCGCTCTTAGCGGGCAGCTTGGGGCAAGGGCCTAGCCATTGGCTTACGCCAGCGGTTGGCCCCCCATGACTAACGCATTACAACGCTGACCATTCTTCCCTGTTCATTCCTCCCCTGCGAGGCTTATCATAAACCCGCACTGCTGGTGCACCAGGTTGACCGGAGAGATTCAGGGGGTCCAATGACGAAACTAGCATCCACCGGTTTTGGCCGGCCCACTCTAATATTGATTGGCTCGCTTCTGCTGCTGGGAGGAAACCACCTGCTCGGGACTTTCCTCAACTCCAGATCCGACTCAGAATCCAAGACCTCAAAAGCCAATTCCGACCCGGTTTACCGCCAACTGCGCAACATCGGGCTCAGCGGCGAAACGATGACAGTGGAGCAAGTCGAGCTGAAGCGCGATGTCGCCACCATCACGCTAAAGCGCGGCGATCTGTTCTTTCTCGCGCCAGTGGAAGGAAAAGTGACAGGCGCAGTCTTTCTAGGAGAAGGCGATTTTCAGATGACGCCGATCGTGCCTGTCGAACAGAAACATCTCAGTCTGCTGACAGGCGCCTCTTCCATTTCAGAGACCTTCAGCCAAATGGTGTTGAGATTCACAGACTCCACCTATGAGGAGCTCAGGAAGGAACGAAAAACCTCTCAGGGCCCGCCCAACTCCAAAGCGCTCGGCTTCCTGGCAGGCGTCCGGAAGACGCTGCAAAAGGGGCGCACGTTTTCTTCCTATACTGCAGCGGCAAGCTTTCTCGAGTACAACCTGGATGCCCGCCTCCTCGTTGATCTCATTCGCCCGCTTGAGCACGGACTGTTTCATGCTTACTTCGACGGCAGGAAGCATGGTGAGCTCTTGTTTGGAATCGATCCGCTAGGCGCGCCTTTCGTGAAACCCGAGGAGGTCGTGCTCGTGTCGCTCAGCGACGGCTCGCAGGGAATCTGGGTGGCCGAACATCTGCAGGAGCACTACCGCTTGGAAGCGGTGTTTGATGAGAATCATCAGTTCGTTGACTTGGAGCATCACAAAATCGATGCTCGCATCCAGGGAAAGCGCCTGGAGGCCCGGGTTGAAACCCGCTTCAAGGCCGCGGTGGATGGTGCTCGGGTCCTCTCGCTCGATCTGTTTCCAACGCTTCGCATGCGTAAGGTCACCGACAACCAGGGCCGCGAACTCAATTTTGTCCAGGAAGACAAGGAACGAGACGCCGACTTTGCGGTGATTCTCGCCGAACCACTGCGGAAGGGGCAAACCTACAGTCTCATCTTCGAATACGGTGGCGACGATGCGGTGATGGATAGTGGCGGTGGAAACTATACGTTGATTGCGCGCTCCAACTGGTATCCGAATGCCTCCTTCGACGACCGCGCCTCATACGAGATGGCGCTGGAAACCGCCAAAGATCTGACCATGGTTGGCACGGGACAGCCACGTGGCGAAATCAGCGCAGGCGATCGCCTCACGACGCTCTGGAAGAGCGACGTGCCGCTAGCGGTGGCGGGCTTCAATTTCGGACGCTTCAAGAAATCGGTGGTTCAGGACGAAAAGCTCCAGTACGCGATTGAAACCTATGCCAACAAGGAACTGCCCGACGTTTTCCGCGGTCTTCTCAAAGAAGTTGAACAGTTTGAGTCACAGCAGGGAGCCAAGGTTGAAGCGACACTCGGTTCTCTCAACACGGTAAGTCTGATGGAAAAGGCGCGGGCAGAAGCCCAGACGGCCATGCAAACCTATTCCGCTATGTTTGGGCCCTTGCCCTACGGCAGAATTGCCATGACCCAGCAACCCTTCGTCAACTTTGGCCAGGCGTGGCCAATGCTGGTCTATATGCCAATGTCAGCCTACTTCGACAGCACCCATCGCCATCAATTGGGCATGGGCGAAGGACGTTCGGTCAATTTCTTCAAGTACGTTGCCGCTCACGAAGTAGCTCATCAGTGGTGGGGCCACATCATCGGCTGGAAGTCTTACCGTGACCAATGGATGAGTGAAGGGTTCGCGGAGTTTTCCGCTTCGCTGTTTGCGCAGCAGGTTTATAAGACCGAGAAGTTTGTGCAGTTGTGGAAGGATCTGCGGCACATGATCCTTGAAAAGAACCGGATGGGGAAGCGCCCGTCCGACGTGGGCGGCGTTTACATGGGATATCGTCTCGACACCGCTAAGACTGGCAGTGTGACGCGAGCCATGATCTATCCCAAGGGGGCCTTCATTCTGCATATGCTCCGGATGATGATGTGGGAGCCGAAAACCGGGGACGCCCGCTTCACAGGCATGATGAAGGACTTTGTCAAGACCTACTACAACCAAAACGTATCGACCACGGACTTCATGCGCACGGTTGAGAAACACATGACCAAAGAAATGGATCTGGATGGCAACGGTTCCATGAATTGGTTTCTGCGCCAGTGGATTTACGGCACCACGATCCCTGAATACAAACTCGATTACAAAGTCGAGCCGGGAGACAAAGGCCAGTTCAAAGTGAGCGGTAGAATCACTCAGAGTAACGTGGACGACTCGTTCACAATGCGGGTCCCCTTCTATGTAGAGTTCGATGGCCGCATTCAGCGCCTGGGGGCAGCAACCGTTGCCGGTAACAGCGCCACTCCGGAGTTCTCGCTGGTTCTACCCCGTCAGCCCAAACGCGTGATGCTCTGCGCCTTTGAAGATGTCCTCTGCACAATTCGCGAGCGGTGACGAGGTGACAAATAGGATCTGGCACGTCGGAATCCAGGAGAGCTCTGCCCCCAGGTTCTTACCGGATCAGTTTCAACCCCATCTTAATCTCCCGCCCTATGCCGTCCACGAGGGTTTGATTAAGAAGGGACGCAAGGGGAGCGGTGCGTCGGAAAGATGCGACGCACCCGAGCGAGGTTCCCGCGACCTCAGGTGGGCTCCTGGGAGCGCGGGCCCCAGCGCGGCAGGATGCCGCATCGGTAGCCTGCGGCCACCGGGGGCGGGCGGGACGCCTGGCGGGACGCCCGCGCTCCCAGGGCAGGGGCAGCGCCAAAGCCGCTTGTGCGGCCCATCGAATCCGACACTGGGCACCTGGAGTTTACTGTCTCACGCTGAAGTCCGCGCCGCTCGCGGTTTTTCGGCCGACTGCGGCCCAACCTCTGGCTCCTGTTCGGCCAGGCCCCGCAGCCACCAGCCAGCCGTGGCATAAGTTGCCGCTCCAGCCAAGACCTGGCAGAGAATGCCGAGGTTACCCACCAGGTCGTTACCCGCCGCAAACCCGCCGCTGGCGAGAAGGAACCCGGCGATCTGGCCAAAAAAAAGATTGCCTACGGTCCTGGCCAGGCCGCCTTCGGCGCGAAGCGCCAGTCCCCAGAACAGATGCAGGGCCGCCAGAGCGTACAGACCCGGCATCATGAACGAGAACGAGAGAGAATAGAGAACCTCCAGCCGGTTTCGCAGCAAATCCGTAACGGGTCCTTGAGCCAAGCCCATCAAGGTGGCATTCAGCACCGAGGCGCTGAGAAGCGCAGCGATCGCCAGAGCAGCAAAAGCGCCGCCCAACATTCCGCGCCCCGGGGTCCGATCCCGCAGGTAGGCAAAGATGCCCACCAACGCGGGGACCAGCAGGAAGTAAGAGAAGAGGTCCAAACGCGCCGACAGCTGGTTGGCCGGCGCCTGCGCCAATTGCAATAGACGTTCTGGCGACGGCGGCGCGCTCGTCGCAGCTACAAATCCGCTAGCGTATATCCAGGCCGCATAACTGGCCAGCCACACGCATGCGTAACCCAGCGCACATCTCCCGGCGAGCTTGTAAAGCCCACTATGGTTCATGGCTTCCTCCCGGATAACCGGAGGGTTATCCTGATCCTTGATGTTTTGGGAATTCAGTGAGAGAAGACTACCAAAGTCCAGGAGGGGTTGTCACTCGGTTTCAAAGGAGAGAGAGATGGTTCTGCAACCGCTCGCTACAGGATTGCACAAAGAGTATCGAAATCTGGATCACCGACGGTGCTCAGGCATGGCACGGCGGCTTAAGGACATTTAATTAGTTTCTGTCGCGAAAAGTCGGGAAACAGCACGGGTGTGGAGTTGAGCCCCAATGCGATTCTCGGCTCCCCTCGCCCCAACGGGGAGAGGGGGTCGGGGGTGAGGGGGATCGCCGTCAGTGACAGAT
>JAKEER010000224.1 GCA_022616615.1 Acidobacteriota bacterium | reverse complement strand
GCCGGCGAGTGTCATTGTGGAAAAAACGACCAGGAGAGCAAGAATCCAACGCACTTTGAGTTGTCGCATCGAGAGAATTTCTCCTTCTGAAAAGAGAGTTGGCGTGAAGCGGGACGTACAACACAAAAGATCAAACTGCAAGGACACGTGCGGACCTGAGATGGTTGAGAATGCCACCAAAGTATGCATGCAGATCGGGCCGAACATCGTTTGGAACCACCCGTTCCCGACTCTTCGTCGAAAAGATCAGATGGGCATAAATCTTGGCCAGAGACTGAGGCATCGCACTCCCTCTCGCGCCCATTCAGGGCGCGTCCTATGATTTGCCCGCCAACCCAGGGCATCGCGCAAGGCGCTCAGCCCTGGGCTAGATTGCTTGGCCTTTCAGGCCATATCTGTTCCGAATGAGAACGCGCATGAATCGCTTGTCCGCTGGCCTAGCAAAATGCCAGCCATTGTTGCTTAGCTTGATGCTGCGCTTTCCAGAAAACTAGACTGTCACAAAGCCAGCGTCGTCCATCCCTTACTTTCCCTGTTTCGCCCTGAGCAAACTTGCGGAGACGATGTCTTGATCGCATCCACAGCCTTTTTCACGCCCAAATTTCCAACACGACTAGCGGCCCTCTCCAGAATACGGCTCCGCATTCTAGCATCTCTCTTGTTGGTTGCAATCCGCAAAACCCTGTGTGATATTACGTTGTTAGTACTTCACCGGTTTCCCAAACACTTTATGCAGGTCATTCTTGCCGGCATCGTGATCATCGTTTACGCCTTACACCAGGATCTCTGGTTGTGGCGGTCCGCTCGCCCGCTTGTTTTCGGTTTTGTGCCCATCGGGCTCTTCTATCACGCCTGCTACTCTCTGCTCTGTGCCGGGCTCATGGCCCTGCTCGTGAAGTTTGCCTGGCCCGCTTCCCTTGACGCGCCGGCATCTGTCGCTTCCATGTCGGAGGACGAAGCTCGTTGATACCTGCGTTCTTCGTCTTCGCCTACCTCGCCGTCGTGCTTTACATCGGCGTTTTTGCATTTCGTAAAGCGTCGCGAAACGAAACCGCTGAAGACTATTTCCTCGCCAGCCGCTCTCTCGGAACCGCCGTCTTTCTCTTTTCTCTTTTCGGAACCAACATGACGGCCTTCACGATTCTCGGCTCGTCAGGTCATGCCTTCAGCAACGGGATTGTGACTTTCGGCTTGATGGCGTCAGCTTCCGCATTGGTGATTCCGCTCACCTTGTTTTTAATCGGGACACGTCTTTGGGCTCTGGGCAAGCGTTTTGGCTTCATGACTCCGGTGCAATTTTTTCGCGATCGCTGGGAATGCGGGCACGTCGGCACAGTGATCTTTGTGGCGCAGGCCGCGCTGCTGGTTCCTTACATCATCATCGGAGTGATGGGTGGCGGCGCAACCTTGTCGGCGATCAGCGGAGGCTGGGTCCCCTACTGGTTGGGCGGCGCTACGGTGGCGCTCGTGGTGATGGGCTATGTTTTCTTCGGTGGCATGCGTGGCACGGCCTGGGTGAATACACTGCAGACCATCCTTTTTCTTTCTTTCGGGGCGGCTGCGCTCACCGTGATCGGCACGGGCATGGGCGGCTTCCGGCAGGCTGCCGAGGCGCTGCTGAACTCTCCGGTAACGGCGCCGCTACTGACTCGCGAGCGCATTTCTCCCTGGTTCTTTCTAAGCTACACTTTCATTCCGCTCTCAACCATTGCCTTTCCGCACATCGGCATCTTCTGCTTGACGGCTCGGCGCATGCAGCAGTTCAAACCCACCGTGATTCTCTACCCGATTTGCCTGCTGGCGATCTGGCTGCCCAGTGTCTTTCTAGGTGTGATGGCCAACCGGGCCACTGAGGTTCCCTCCATCGCCGCCAAACTTGAAGCCAGACAGACACTGGCTGGCCAAGGTAGCCTTCTGCCGCCGGAAGAGCGCAACCGGCTGCGTCAGTCCGCAGCCGGCGACGACGTCATCGTGCTGTTGCTCAACCACTATGCGCCCGTTTGGCTGGCTGGCCTGCTGGGGGCCGGCATCATGGCTGCGGTCATGGCCAGCGACTCACAAATCCTGGCCCTCTCCACCATGTTCACTGAGGATGTCTTTGCCTTTTACGGGGGCAAGGAGCGTTTCGGCTCAGCCGCCCAAGTGCATATGGGAAGGATCTTTGTCCTTGGCCTCACCGCCGTGGCCTACCTCATTGCCCTCAGAGCCCCAGCGACGATCTTTGAACTGGCAGTCCAGTACGCGTTTTCCGGCTACGCGTCCTTGTTTCCGCTGCTGGCGGCTGCGTTATTTTGGAAAGGCAGCACCAAATGGGGAGCGCTGGCATCGACACTGTGGACCGTTTCGGCAGTCGTCGCCGTTGCAGTCTTTCAGTACGCCGTTCCTACGCCGCAAGCCGGGTCAGCTACACCTGTTTGGTCGCTATTCGGTGCGGCTGCCCTGAGCCGAACGCCCGGCGGAACCGCAATTTTTGGATTGATGCCGGTGGTGCCAATGGTGTTGATCTCGCTGTTGCTGATGATCACGGTCTCGCTTCTGACACAGACACCGAGCCCGCAGACTCTCAGTCGCTATTTCCAGCGATCTGATGGCAATCACACTCTGGGATCGAAACGGCGTCTTATGGCGAGTTCAACAAACTAGAAGAGCCCTAAATAACAATACAACAGCTTTGGGTGGCGCACACATGACGCAGTTTGCCATGTGTGCGGTGGCGGATCGCAGACATCGCTAAAGACGCGATGTCTGCGCCACCCAGTTCGAGCTGTAACGGTATTTCGGAATCGCCCTACTAGGCAAGGACTGCGGCCCTTGGTAGCCACAATGGCCGCGCTTTTCTGCGATCATCATGGGCAGTTCGCCGCGATCCCCGAAAAGCCTGCGCTGAGAAAAGCACTCAGCGTGGCTAGCAAAACACCGTTTGTGATCTTGCTTGTCAGTTTTTATTGCCGAGAGCTTCACTCCTGAGATCTGAGGCGCAATCAGCTTCTCATCGGCGGCTACAGACCCGCCAGAGGACCCTCCATGACCAACCCCATCTCAACGAAGGCACTTCCGCGCTTGACCCAAGTGCAGTGGCTCATATGCGTCATCGCCGCCATTGGGTTTGCCTTTGATACCTACGAACTGCTCATGTTGCCGCTCATTGTGCGGCCAGCGCTCGAGCAGTTGGGTGGGCTGCAGTTCGGCAATCCTGAATATGCCCGCTGGCGCGATCTCATGTTTTATGTGCCCGCGGTTTGCGGTGGCGTCTTCGGACTGCTGGGCGGGTATCTGACCGACCTGCTGGGACGCCGCAGAATTCTGACGTGGAGTATTCTGCTCTATGCCGGTTCCGCTTTCATGGCAGGATTTTCGACGTCGCTGCCAATGTTGCTTGTGTTGCGGACAACGACGTTTATCGGCGTTTGCGTTGAATTTGTGGCCGCCACCGCTTGGCTGGCGGAGCTATTCACCGAGCCCAAGCGGCGAGAGTCAGTCATTGGCTGGACACAAGCGTTCTCGTCGCTGGGTGGCTTCATGGTGAGCTTGATGGCACTCATCATCGCCAACACATCGGCAGCTCTTCCAGCCATCCATGGGCGGCACGACAACTGGCGTTACTTGCTTATCTCGGGATTGATCCCTGCAATTCCACTGATTGTCATTCGCCCCTTTCTCCCGGAGTCGCCCGCCTGGAAACAGAAGAAGGCCGCCGGCACTTTGAAGCGTCCCGGGCTGGGAGAACTCTTCCAGCCGCGGTTCTTCCGCACAACCGTCGTGTCGGCGCTCATCTTCGCCTGCAGTCTGGGCGCGGCCTTCGGCGCCATTCAGCAACTACCGCAAATCGTGCCGGCGCTCGTGAGAGTTGATCCCAGTGTGCCGCCGCCACAACGCCAGCAGATCGTTCAATCCACCGTTGCCGGCGTGCAAACGATCCAGGAGATGGGTGGCCTGGCCGGACGAATGCTTCTGGCGTTTCTCGCCGTGCGCATTGTTTCCCGCCGCTCTTTGCTCCGAGTCTTCCAGATTCCAGGGTTGATTATCCTGCCGCTGGTGTTTCTCTACCCCGCCGTGCACGACCTGACGCTGCTGAAATGGGGTATCTTTTTCGGCGGTTTGTTCACAGTGGCGCAGTTGAGTTTCTGGGGGAACTATCTGCCGAGAGTTTATCCCACCTACCTGCGAGGCACGGGTGAGAGTTTCGCAGCCAACATCGGTGGACGCATGATCGGGACTTCAGCGGCGGTGCTCACAACGCAGATGACCGTATGGATGCCAGCCGGACCGCCGGCGACAAAGCTAGCGTACGCGGCAGCCGCGGTGGCAGCGCTGGTTTACAGCGTAGGCCTGATTGCCAGCTTCTGGCTTCCAGAACCGGAAGAGGAGCTGCCGGAATAGCGACAGGATTTACGACAGGATTTACAAGATTAACAAGATCTTGAGATGTAGTTGTTGAACTGTGCTCCGTTGATTAACAGGAGAAGGGAGCTATGAGCGACGGTGAGCCCTCCGATGGCTCAAATCAGGCGGCACTCACCTCATTCGTGTTTGAGCAGCGACGCTTCGAGCAAGCAAGAACGGAGCCCAACTCGCCGCCATCTTGTCAATCTTGTAAATCCTGTCGTAAATCCTGTTCCTAATCCTGTCGCTCTTCCGGTTCCAAAACCCCATACTTGGATGAGTAGTGCAAAGGCACTTCCAGGGATCGTTTCTGGTCCGGGAAATAGACGGTGCAGGCATCGTAGGGTTGAGAATAGATGTGAATCGAAACTGCCCGCTGGTTGAGTTCCGCCGGATTGGCCACATAGTGAATCGGCTCCCCAGGTTCTACCCTGCCCGGACTCGCGGGTGCCATCCAGTAGCGACTCGACTCCGCCAACTCACAGTGCTCCGTTCCATCCTGGCCGCCAACAATCCTGTAGTTCTGCACTAGCAATTTACCGATTGGCACTGCCATCCAGCAGTTTTGGCCCCGATGGTTGTGGATCTGACTCTTCTGGCCGGCCTCCCAGCAGATAGCGAGAACTTCGTAAAGTTCGGTCTTATCGATTAGGTTTCGGGTGTAATGCGACTTCCGAAAGAACCGATATGCTTCCAGGCTGCTCGGATCGATCAGATGGGTCTTAAGAAACTGATGCACGCCTTCAAGTGTGAACTGCTTCCTGGATAGACGCCGGAGCTCTTCAATGAATTCTTGAATGGAACTAGACATTGCCTTCCTTCTGCCGAAGCTGGACGAGTCGGAACCGAAATGGACCACGGGGAAAAGCTAACCGCGAATGGACGTGAATTCTAAAGAAAGTTGAACTGTGGTGGGTGAATCGTTGTCAACCTTCTGTCCATAGGGGTTTCCAAGACATGTCGAAACATTTTCCGAATAAGCACGAATCAATCCCGTTGCTACGGTCTAAGGCGTTTCTTCCATCCGCTGCCCACGCCCAAAGATACACCCAAACAGGGGGGTTGTTACAGCGCAACTCCTTCTTGTATTCTGCTTCGAGAAGCGTCCTCGTACTTGAAGATGCCGAGGACAACAAGACTGAAGACGAGGGATCACCGCAACCGAATGAGGCTCTCTCATGAGCGGCTCGCAAAAATAGAGGGACGACATGGCCATTCACCGTCCGATAGTTACCCATGATCCGGAAAACAGTGAAACACCCCTGGGCGAAATGCGCTCTTGGGTCACTCCCAACGTGTTCTTTTTCGTCCGCAACCATTTTGACGAGCCCGATGTTGCGGCAAGCGCCTGGAGGCTTCAGGTACACGGCCAAGTGCGTGCGCCGCGTGTCTGGATGTGGGAAGAGCTGGTAGCCCTTCCGGAGCGCACCGTGTTTGCCACGATGGAATGCGCCGGCAATGGCCGCTCGTTTCTGCATCCCATCGAGCCCGGCGTGCAGTGGGGTGCTGGCGCTGTCGGCCATGCGGAGTGGACAGGCGTTCCTCTGGCCTCGGTGTTGGAACGCTCTCGACCGCTCAGCGACGCCCTTGAGATCCTGTGCGAAGGCGCAGACTCGGGGTCGGAACCCGATCATCCACAACCAATGCGTTTCGCCCGTGGTCTGCCGCTGGCGAAGGCGATGCACCCGGACACGCTGCTGGCCTTTCGCATGAATGGAGAACCGCTGACACGCAGCCATGGCGCCCCGGTCCGCCTCATTGTCCCGGGCTGGTATGGAGTTTGCTCGGTGAAGTGGATTACGCGGCTCGAAGTGCTGGACGAAACGTTTCAAGGCTACTTTCAGTCAAACAAGTATACGATTCGCCGCCGCGACAATGGCGGCCAGCGCACCGTTCGCCTGATGCGAATGCCAGTGAAGAGCCAGATCCTTCGGCCTGGACCGAATACTGACTTGGAGCCGGGCGTCAACCGGATTTCCGGCATTGCCTGGGCTGGCGAAGAGGCGGTGGCGGGGGTCGAGGTCAGCGTCGATGGCGGCGGTACCTGGCAGCGAGCCGCCTTGGTGGGACCGCAGGCGCCTTATTCCTGGGCGCTGTGGGAATACCTTTGGGAAGTCAGCCGACCCGGCGAGTACGCGTTGGTCTGTCGCGCTACGTCAGCCGCCGGAGAGACCCAGCCTACGGAGCACGATCCTTTGCGCGGAGGATACATGATCAACTTCCTTCGACCTCATCCCGTGCGCATTGTCGGTGCCGGAAAAGCTGCCGAGTCCTGGGGAGACGCCACTGCGCACTTGAACGTTATGGCCCACCAAGCCGAGGAGTTCGCTCACAAACGGCTTGACCTCGAGATGGATTCCGAGTTCACGGACGGGGGTGGGATCTAGGCATTCCGGACGAGGAGCACTGCGTCTCTACCCACGCTATTTTCTCAGGTAGGGACGCGGTGCTCCGCGTCTGCTGTTTCTGTTCGCTGACCGTCCCGCCCATTCGCCAGCAGATGAAACGATCTTGCCTACCATGAAAAATCATGGACACGGCCTCGCCAAGGCCATTCCTCCCAGCTGGTGACGAAGCCTTTGCGAACCGGATTATGCACCATATAACTCCACTTCTCGCGATACTCTTCAATCGAACGAACCGGGTGATGAAAGGCATTTCTCTGCCATATCCACGCTTCCTCGGAGTGACATTTGGCAAATCGATCCTTCCAAAAGGCGTTCCACCGTTCAATAGTAAACCGCGGATCCCGCAGCGCGCAAAAGAAGTGCGCATGATCTGGCATTAGCAAGTAGTCACCTACAAGCCAAGCTGTTGCGACCTGGAGCCAGATATCATGCAGGAGTTCCTTTACCGCTGCCTGCGCCACCCATTGGGCGCGATCCCTGGAACAGACCGTTACCCAGAGAATCGTTGGCTGTTTAGGGTCAATCTGAACGCCCTTGGCAGGTGTCTTCCGTGTGGGAAGTTCGTTCACTTCATTCTTCGCCTGGAGACGGACGCGCCGCAGCGCGTCCCTACCGTTTGGTCCATCGATTCTTCGAAAGCAGGGAAAAGAAAACCAACGTTCAAAGGAATCGTCGGGATGCCTACGGCCTGTATCCCTCCGGAAGCATCAGTTCGTTCACCTTGTTGGCAGCCACCTGGGGCGATGTGCCGGAGTTCCACCGTGGTGGTGGCACTTTGCCGTTCTGGTACAGCGATTCCATCGGCTCCCAGACGCTGTCTACGCGGTCCTCAAACAGGTCGCCAATTAACAAGTCGGTTACAGTTCCTTTCAGATGAGGATACTGCTTCACAAACTGGCCGAAACTGAACCCGTCGTAATATTCGCAGACCAGGCGACGCATGCGGTCAACACCGTCGTTGAAGGCCGGTCCCCACTTGCCCAGTTGCGATGCTGACAGGTTTTCCTGGCGGAACCCTTCCACAATCGCGTCTGCAGCCAGTTGGCCAGACTTCAAAGCCAACAGAACTCCAGAAGAGTACAGCGGATCCAGGAAACCGAAAGCATCGCCCACTAACACCCAGCCATCTCCGGCCACTTGTGTTGAGCGGTAGGAGTAGTCCTTAGTGGCGAAATAGCCAGTGACGCGCTTGCCGCGCGATACGCGTTCCTTGACCGCCGGGCAGCGCTCGACTTCTTCCAGATAGGTCTCCTCGTGAGTCCCTGCCCTCTTGAAGAGATAATCGAATGGCGCCACCACCCCAACGCTGACACGGTCGTCGTGCAACGGAATGTACCAGAACCAGCCCTTCTGATTTCCCGTTTGCAGAACCAGGGTTGCCCCCTCATCCCGTCCGCTATCCCGATAGGCCCCCTGCCAGTAGGTCCAGATGGCTCCTTTGTTGAGTATGGGATCCCAAACACGCAGATTCAGCTTGTGCATCAGCAGTCCGCTCTGGCCGCTCGCATCCACAACCACACGGGCCCGGATCTCCTCTTGGGAATCGTCGGTCCGTTGAATTCTCACTCCTATCGCACGCTCTCCTTCGAACAGCACTTCGCGGACCCGCATACCCTCGTGCGCCTCCACGCCATGCTCCCGGGCGTTATTGAGCATCATGAGGTCAAATTCGCTGCGGACCACTTGCCAGGTTTGTGAACATTCGTGGGCTTTGTTGTCCCAGAAATAGAAGGGGGCAGATTGCTTGCCATTCGAGCTGACGAACTGGACACTGTATTTCTTCACGAAGCGGCTGTTTCTCATTCTTTCGAGCATGCCCAGGCGCTTTAACACCCAGTAAGTCTCCGGAATCAGCGACTCACCGATGTGGAAACGTGGGAAGTGTTCGCGCTCGTAGAGCTGGACGCGATAGCCCTGCTGGGCGATGAGTGCGGAGACCGTAGAACCAGCAGGCCCACCACCGACGACGACAACATCCGGATGAGTTACGATGGTAGAAATAGACATCTGTGTGGAACTCCTTTAGGTGAATTCTTCACAAGGACGGCCACGGCGCACTCTGCGAAGACGTCATGCCCGCGAAGGCGGGCATCCAGTCTCCCCAGGGTCTGGATTCCCGCTTTCGCGAGGTTGACGCTTCTCGTCACTCGCAATCCCTGAGCTGCGAAAAATGAATAGACTTCGGTCCCCCTCTCCCCAACGCGGGAGAGGGGTCAGGGGTGAGGCGCGGTGCACAAAGTTGATATTTCTTGCATGAGGCCTAAGAATCCCGCCAGACGCTTGGTTTCTGGAAGTGACTCACGCTCTAAGAAGCCCCCTCACCCCCAGCCCCTCTCCCGCGTTGGGGAGAGGGGAGCCGACATCTCTTAGTTTTTCGCCTTTTTCTCCTGAGGAGCAAGAGAGCTGAAACTTTCAATTTGCCTGGGGCTCACCGGCGCACCCAACGCTTGGCCTTCATTTCGAAGCGCGGCAAGCTTCCCTGTGGGACGATAGAAACCGGGATTCGCAAGGTAAACGCCGTTCCCAACGTTTTTCTCAACCGTTCGGCCAAGGTTGAGGGATCCTGGCAGTCTGCAGAAGGCTCCACTTCCAGACTTACTTCCGCAAGCTCGCGCCGCGTCTGGATTACCACGCGATATTCTCCCACGCCATGGCACGCCCTTACAATTCCCTCGACGGCGCTCGGATAAACGTTGACTCCGCGCACCGTTACCATGTCGTCCGTCCGTCCAAGTATCCCGCCTTGCAGGGCCATTTCGTAACTGCCGCACTCGCAGGGCTGAGCTTGCGCCTGTTTGACCAAGTCAGCGGTCCGATAGCGCAAAAGCGGCGACCCCAGGCGCCCTAGGTTGGTGAGAACGAGCTCGCCGGTCTGTCCGGGAACAACCGCCTGGCCGCTTTGCGGATCGATGACTTCAGCGATGTAATCCGATTCCAAGACATGAAGCACATCTGGAATTCTTGGACATTGATAGCTGACCGGACCCGTCTCAGTCATGCCGTGATGGTCGACCACACGCGCCCCATTCCACAGCGTCTCGATGCGCATACGAACGCTCGGGATACTGCCTCCGGGCTCCCCTGCGACAATGATTTTTCTGACTTTCGTGCGTGAAAGATCGAATCCTTCCTCCTTGGCAACTTCGGTCAGATGCAGAGCATAGGTCGGAGTACAGCATAACACCGCGACAGCGTTGTCCATGATCATGCTCAGCCGCACGGCACTGCTTAAGCCACCGCCCGGGATCGACAGGCAGCCCAGCTTCACTGCCGCTTCAAACGCCGTCCAGAACCCCAGGAAGGGTGCAAAGGAAAATGCAAAAAAGAGGCGGTCCCTTGGCCCAACCCCTGCTGCCCTGAAAACCTGCATCCAACAGCTCAGCATCCAGTTCCAACTCTCCGGCGTGTCGAGCCAATGAAGGGGAGACCCGCTGGTCCCGCTGGTTTGGCAGAAGCGTGTGTAATGCTCAAGCGGGTAGGTAAGATTTGTGCCATAGGGCGGATGAAGACGCTGATCGTCGACGATTTCCTGCTTGAGAGTAAAAAGCTTGGTCTGTTGGAATTCCAACAGAGTTGGCGAGTCTGGATTGATGCCAGCAGCACTCAACTTGGCCAAATAGAAAGGGTTCCTCGAAAGAGTACCCCGGAGCGTGCGCAGTTTTGCCCGCTGGTTCTGTTCGATGTTTTCGCGAGGGTCGAAGCGGGGTGAGCTCATCTGGAAGTTGGATATTTTAGGATCGTTGAAGTGCTGGGAGCGCCGGCGTGCCGGCGCGGCCGAAGGCCGTGTCCGTGGCTTGCAGCCACGGTTGCGGGCGGGACGCCCGCGCTCCCAAGGGTGCATCGCCGGCTCAGGCTAGGAGGCTGCTGGGAGCCGCTTCGATCAACTCAGCGATCGATTGCGGTATCGGAACGGCGAGCATCTTGCCGGTCACCTTGTCGCGGGTCACGCAAGCCGTGACAACGGACCCGCGGGCAACTTCCCGAATTGGTGTTTCATTGAGCTTGCGAAAGATGAAAGTATAGGCAAGAGATTTTTTTCCCTTCTCACGGACCAGCAGATGAATCTCAACGAGATCTTCAAACCGCAGTGGATGCTTGAAGTCGCAATCAGCGTGGACTCTCGGCCAGCCCACAGTATCTGGGCTTCGAGGATAAATCGACAGCCCCAACGACCGAAAAAAAGCGGTCTCGGCCGCTTCCATAAAACGGAAGAAATTGGAAAAATGCATAATTCCTGCCATGTCGGTCTCTGCAAAATCGACGTGGCGAGTCAACTTGAATTCGTAAGCCATTTTTCTTATGCGAATGCCTTCCACTTGACAGCGTCTTTCAAGGCGGCAAGATCTCCACAACTTCCGCCAGAATCTCGTTCGAAGGCATGACGAGCCTGTTTCGCCGCCCGTACAGACGCTGAACACCCACCAAGCGGAGTGCTTCGCCAACCCAGCGATCGGCTTCAACCTGAAAATAGGTCAACGGCCGGCTCCGGTGCTCAACGCCAAAGTCCTGAAGAACTCTCCCCAACGGAAGTCTAGCTTCGAGAACGGACTGCCGAGCTTCGGCGGGCAGGTGCTTCAGCTGAATGCGAATGGCGCCAAACTCGACTGGCCGCTCGTCACCATCGAGCACGAGCACGACCTGACGCAGCACAACGTCTTCTCTGACTCGGCGTTTCAGCAACCGGAGGTGGATGCGCTGCTGATAAGCAGCCTCCAGTGTTGGGGTCATGTCACGTTGGTGAACCAGGAGGCTTCGATAAGGACTGGGGATGCTCCCGCCGTCAACCTCTACCGCCAGCGGAAGAGGCAAGCCCGCTTCAACGTAGAACTGATCTAATGGATCAAGCAGGTTGGCGCTTGCTGGTTCATGTTTCATGACAGGTTTCGACTCCAACTCGCCAACCGCGCTCGCTCCTGCTAAAGATTTTCTGAAGGCCTCCGTTGCTTCCGACAAAGCCCACGGCCCGCCCCAAAGCCAGGGTCGCTGTGAATAAATTGGGAATCGGCTCCTCCCGGCAAGAAGCGTGCGCAGGGGGACAGCGGTCCCACGCGCCCGCTCCACCCAGGTGGAACGTGCGCTCCGCGCGCGTTTTTGGCTGTGGAATTAGAACCGAGATGGGTCAGGATTGTCCCGATTCAATTTTTTCACTGCTCCAGGGTCGCTGTGGCTGTGGCTATCCGTTTCCCAACATTTCAGGCATAACGCGCGTTGCGGTGTTGGGGAAGGAAAAACTCGTGCAACAGCTTGTCTACCTGCAAGAGAGCTTCGCGGTTGAGTCGCAAGCTGCCGTTGTCAACCTCGAGGAAGCCCTGGCTCTGCAACTTGCCTAAGCTCTGCGCAAATCGCTCCTGCGGGTCAATACCGAACTTGGCCCGGAAGTATTCTCGGCTGACGTGGCCGAGCTTCATTTGAAGGACGAACTCCCGAATCATGCGCTCTTCGTGGGAAGGAGTGAGGGCGCGGTAGATGGGAAGCCTTCCTTCCTCAAGCTGCGTGACGTAAGGCGTCCAGTCATGCTGGTTTTGAAAGTGAGTACCTCCGATGTGCGAAAATGACGCCACACCCAACCCGATGAGGTCCGCCCCACTCCACAGCAGATCGCGATAGAGAAAGCGCGTCCTCGATGGGTCTTTGACCGCTGTGTAGGCGCTGCCCACGTGGTAACCGGCCCGTTCCAGTTGTGCGAAGGCGTGCTTCACCCACTCACGCTTGGTTTCCCAGTCGGCCACCGGCGCAACTGTCTCTCCCCCGGCCTTCATTTCTTTGAAGATGGTCGTATTGAAGGGAATCTCCATCTGGTAGATGGTGACGCTGTCGGGACTAAGGGCAATCGTCTTCCGCACACAATCGGTCCAGTTATGCGTGGTTTCTCCCACCATACCGGCGATCAGATCAATGTTGATTTGCTGAAATCCGATGGACCGCGCGAAATGATACGACCGGTCGATCTCCTTGGAACCATGCGCTCGTCCGTTGATCTCGAGAATATGATCATTAAAATTTTCGATACCAAGACTCAGGCGAGTCACGCCAATTTCCCGAATCACTCTGAGCTTGTTCTCGGTGAGGGTTCCCGGTTCGCATTCGAATGTGATTTCCTCCGCCGCGTCCCAAGACAACAGCTCTTTCATGCGGTCGGTCAGTCCCATGAGCTGGCGGGACGAGATGAAGGAAGGCGTGCCCCCTCCGAAGTAGATGAATGTGGGTTTTCGTTCACCGATGAAACGCTTCGATGAATAGAGCTCGAGCTCGCGCGTCGCAGCTTTCAGGTAATTCTCTATTTCATTCGCGTCTTTGTCCGTGTAGACCTTGAAATAGCAAAAGCGGCACCGCTTCCGACAAAAGGGAATATGCAAGTAAACTCCCAAGGGGGTATTGGGAGTAGGAGTGCGTTCTAGCGCCGCGAAAGCCTCGCCCACATGATCCGCCGTCCAGAAGGAGTAAGGAGGGTAATTGGAGACAAAGTAGTTGCCCGCTTGAGTCTTAGTCTCATTCCCGTGCTGCGGGTGATTTGTTACCTTACTGTCCATGTGCTCTAGTTTGCGCTGTGAGAAAGTCCAGAAATTCGGCTCCCGTCTCCCCAGCGCGGGAGACGGGTTGGGGGTGAGGGGTGGGTGAGGGGGACACCTTGGGCGACGGTTGAGGAGCCCTACCACCCAGCCGCAATCACTAACCTCTTTCTTAGATTATCATGTTTTGTTGTCCGTACGACCCTTAGCGCATAAAGCGTTTCAAATCCTCTCGACCGCCTTGGCTATCCGGGGTCGAGCTTCCGAAGACCCCAGTGGAATCAGAATCAGTGATAGGCGAAGCACTTTGCCAGAATGAGCCCGACGACAACGGCCGTCAAGGCAAAAAGGACACGTAGAAGAACGTTGGGCTCTTCACCCCTCCGGCCAACAATGTGGCGCCCGGGGTCGGTGGGGCAACGAGAGTTTCTCCATACCTGCAGATCAGGAAAAGAACGCGCGCGGAGCGCACGTTCCACCTGGGTGGAGCGGGCGCGCGGGATCGCCATCCCCCTCTGCACGCTTGTTGCCGGAAGGAGACGATCTTCCATTTTTTCACAGGCTCAAGTGGGCCTACCGGGGGTCCCCGGGTTGAGGACGGCAACTGAATTACGTTGGTTGAACGCGAACGCTCTTCCGAGAGAAGCGGTGCCAATGTCACCAATCATCTTTTCAACCTTACGGATCTCCCGGGTAGAATGTCGTTCAGTCGCAGCGCAGCTAGCTCTTGTCAATCTTGTAAATCCTGTTGCGTAAATCCCGTCGCGCTTCTTGTAAATCCTATCGCGGCTCCTGACTGACAACTTCACCTTGAATCACGACGCCGTGTCTGGTCCTTCCTACTTCTGCAGACAAAACTGTCAATGTTTCTTTCAAGCAGCACGAACGCGGATCGTCACCAGGTCGGCCGTATCCACAACAAACTCTCGGCCTTGAAAGCGGATCAGAGAACAATCCTCCATCCTGCTGATCACTTCCACTCTTAACCCAAAGTCGAAAACATTCGCTGAGGAGAACAATACCCGTAGCGCTCAGTGGGAAGGCAACGCCAAGCGCCGTAGAACGACATCCCGTGAAGACTTCACATGAAATGTTTCGCCGGGCTTCGTCATAAGAGATAGAAAAGCATACAAGGTTGATCAAACTGAGGCAGCCCATGTGGTTCTGTTTGCTTCTTTTGGCTGTTTGCCTTCTTGAAGCCGTAGTTGCGGTTATTGCGCTTCGACGAGAGTGGCTCGGGAAGGAAAAGAACTTTACAGTCGACAAAATGCAGCGATAGAATGTGCGCCAATTGAATCAATCATCCTAATTGAACACTAGAGGGCTGGAAGCACATTTTGGGATTCTCTGGTCGCCCATAATGGGCAGAGGTCTTGTTGGGCTTGAAATCCCGGCGTTCAGATGCCGGGTTCCAGAGTGGGCTTCCATCCTGATCTGACGTTCGGTATCTGTTTCAAATTTGGTTTTTGAGTCGAGGGTGGCTTAGGTCGGTGTCACGCCCAACGAACATGAAATGTTTCATTTCGCACCGCCACAAGAATAGGAAAGAGTCGTTAAGACTTGACTCTTACGTTTTGTCCTGTCCTTTTACGCTAACCCGACGATTGATTCCCTGTAAGAACCCCAACAGGCTCTGAGGCACGCCCTCATGGTTTCTGAGGCCCTTCTCACCTTTCAGCGGGTCCCCTTCCAACGGTACAAGCAACCTTGGAACACTGTGAGCCCGTGGCGTGCCAGCTCTGTTGCACCTGAATCCTTGGGGTATCCTTATGGCGAAAATGGTTGCAGGGCTAAAGGCAGTTGACTCCGGTGGTGCTCGCCTTTGTGTGGATTCTCTCCTTCTGTGTCGGCGCCGCATTCTTGCATTGCTAAGACACCGGGCTGAGAACGAGTGAGACTGCCGGGCACTATTCTTGACAAACAGTCGGAGGAAGCGGAGGAACAAAACCCATGAAACAAAATGAAAATGTCGGGAAGCGGAAGAAATGGTCCATCATGGTTTATATGGCTGGCGGTGACGATGTCAGCGATGAAGCCCGAGACAGCCTGTTGCGTATGAAGCAGGTTGGCTCAACTGAGCACTTCCACCTGATCGCCCAGTTTGATACAGGCAGAGAGGGCAGTTCAACAAAGCGCTACTATCTGACCCCGTTTGAGGAAGCCGAAACGGTTGAGAAGCTTTTGAAGGCACCCTGCCAGAAGATACTGGACTCATCTCTGATGGCTTATCCCATGATGAATGCGCTAGCAGGGGAACCGGCCAGATCGCTCTGTGACATGTTGCAGGATGAGAAAGTCTGCAAAAGACTTGAGCAGCATCCCGATTCGATCAGGACTCTAGTCCTTGATTGCATATTAGCGCGTGATCTGGATGCCGATCTAAAACGACAAACAAATTCCGGCGATCCCGACGTGCTTGGGGCGTTTATCCAGTGGGGGATAGAGCGATACCCAGCTGACTACAAGATGGTGATCATTTGGGGGCATGGGAACGGTTTTTCGGTCGCTTGGGATGCTAGTCCGCTTATGACGCCTCGTAGGACATCGACGGAACTGGGGTTGGAAAAACCTACTGAACTGGGGGTCGAAAAGCCTACCGAACTGGGAGCACCCGAAGAAAAGCCGACTGAACTGGGCGGACCCGACGAAAAGCCTGCGGAGCTACTAACGTCCTCGGGACCAGACTCCTTAACCCTTGTTGAGCTCAGAAAGGCGTTCGAAATCCGTGGACAAGGCGCCGACGAAGAATCCATCCACATTGTTGGATTCAACTCTTGTTTGATGGGTATGATCGAAGTCTGCCGTCAGCTAAGCGGCGCAGTCCAAATCACCATTGGCTCTGAAGGACTTACACCAAACACGAGCTGGCCTTACCACACGATTCTTGGTGTGCTCAAGCGGAACTATGATCGAAACTTTGAGATGGACCCCCGCAGTTTCGCTGAAATGATCGTTGAGGAGTATGCCAAGTACTACTCGAAGGAATACGAGAGAAATCCCAAAAAGGGAATTGACCTGTCTGCCTGCGATCTCGAGGCAACGCAGGGACTAGTCAATGCGATGAGAGAGCTCGTGAAATTGCTTCTGGAAAAGCTCAAAGAAGAGTACCCGCGGCGCGAGGTCTTGAACGCGATTATGGCAGCCCACCTTAAGAATCAGGATTATTTCAACTCCTATTACGCTGATCTCTATGATTTTTGTGACTTGCTGCGAAACTCTTGTCACGATGACGCCGTTCAGGAGAGATGTCAGAACGTAATGAGTGCCGTAAAGAAAATGGCCTGGAAGAATGAACACAAAGGGAATGCAGTCCGGCACTCCTACGGAGTCTCGATCTACTTTCCGTGGGAAGATGATGCAACGTTTAAGAAATACAGAGGTCTCGAGTTCATCAACGACACGGGTTGGCGAGAGTTCCTGGAACTGTATCTGAAACGGTTGGGTCAATCACGTGACTGGTTTTCAGAGCAACCCCCGGTTACGCCGAAAACTCCGCCTATAGTAAAGCACGCAACCTACGCCCCAATCGGCAATCTCGGAGATGGAGCAAACTTGGCGGAAAGGATCCTACAGGTACTAGAGAAATCCGCAAAGGAAGCTCGGGCAGCCATTGCAGGAACGAATCGCTGAACACTGGCCCGGCGAGGTTCAAGGTTACTTAGTGAGACTTTCAGACCGTCCCGTCTCTGTTGAGTCTCGACCATGCAGCGAATAACCTCTCCAGCGAGAAGTGAGTACGGCTGGCGAGCGGGCCAAGACCAAGCTAAGCTGGTATTTACTTTGTTAAGTCGTGAAGCCAATCCTCACGGGCGGGACGCCCGTGCCACGTGGCATGGGCATCTTGCCCATGCGGCGCTTATGTGGTGAAAGCGCGATGTATGCGCCACGCGATCAAGACTTAAAAAAGTAATACTAGTTTCTGTCGCGAAACTCGAAGAGCCTTACTGGTTGCCGCCCTCGCGAGATTTCTGCGCCCCTCGCCCCAACGCGGGAGAGGGGAGCTGTGAAAAAATTCGGTTGGGCGTATAAACCTGATCCGGTAGGGACGCGGTGCTCCGCGTCCGTGTTGGGTTTACCGTCG
>JAKEER010000223.1 GCA_022616615.1 Acidobacteriota bacterium | reverse complement strand
TCAGTGACAGATCCACGCCGTCCCCCATCGGATGCGCTTCTTGAGTTGTTTCCGAGAATCGCCGCCGCGTGCACCCCCTCATCCCCAGCCCCTCTCCCGCGTTGGGGAGAGGGGAGCCGAAATTTCGCGAGGGTGGCAACCAGTAAGGCTCTTCGAGTTTTGCGACAGAAACTGGCTAGTGCCGTGCGGCTTTGGCTCCGCTGGGCGCCCACTCGGGCTTGAACTGGAACGGCAGGCAGGTGGTGTGACGCGTTTCGGAATTCCCACCGCCCTCTTCCTGAAAGGGAAGGGACCACACTGTGAAGCGGCCCTGAGGGACGATCTCCAGAAACTCCTCACATCCGCGGTTCCCAAATTTCCACTGCAGCACCGTGAAATGCCAATCGATGCCGAGATGTTCTGAGACTTCGTCGTAAACCGCCCGAAGGATGCTGGCCAGTTCACGCACCGAAACGCAGTCCACAAGCGATTCAAGCTCATCCATCGCTTGTTGCGGATCTACAGCCAGCAAGGAGCGTAACTTGGAAACGATTTCCCCGCGGGTATCTGGACTCATACGGGAACTCCTAGACCTGATGGTCTGATTATCGTTTCCGGAGAGTGACAACCTTAGAGAAATGTCCTGGTGCGGACGACCGCAAAATCCTCCTTAGCCACAGGTGGACAGCAGCTTCGCAGAGGGTTGTCTGACGTCACGAATCTACCAGGACAACCCCCAAGGCACGCAGCCCTTTGCCTCGTTTGTTAAGGGGTGACTGGCCCGCCCGCTGCTTGTGGGTTGACTTCTGCCCTTGACACAACCCGGCAGCGACGGTCCACCGCGCTCCGTTGCCACCCTGGTTCAGCGCTACGTAGCTTTACAGGGCCTTCCTGTTTTTTTGTGTGTTGAATCGTTGGATCAGACCTTGGAGATACTGCGCAGAGGAATGTAGGGATTCGCTGGAGAGCACGGCTTCGAGCTGTTCTTCGGCCTTTTCATACGCCTGGGTGAAGAAGTAGTTGTAGCCCAGCAAAAAACGCGCGTTCAGATTAGAGGGATGGCTATTGACATAATTCTCAAGATTTCTGAGCTGCCGATCGAACTCCGAAGGGTTGTTATAAAACTCGCGCCGGTTGATGGGATTCTCGGCATACTTGGGATAGATTTCGAGTCCGGTGAGGATAGCCTGGGTCGCTTCGTCGAATCTGCCGAGGGCAAACAGCGAGTCTCCGTAAGCGATGTGTACGACGGGCAGCTTCTGGTCAAGATCGATAGCTCGCTTGAAGAGTTTGGCCGCTGTCTGATAGTCCGCATTCTTGAAAAAAGAAGAGCCATAGTCGATCAATGCATCCGGCTCAAGCTTGTCGGCGTCGAGTTCCTTGAATTCCTGCAGTTTGGCCGACTCCGTCTTTCTTTGGGCAATCGGGATTTGGCCGGAAAAGTAGCCCGCCATGAAGCTGCCCTTGTCGGCGCTCAGCGCGTGTGAAAAAGAGCGGGAGGCTTGGCGGAAGTTTTCGCTAAAGAACTGAATGTAACCATGAACCAGCCAGTGAACCGGGTCTGGCGACACCTTCATTTTCTCCTCGAGGTCACTCACTACCGGGCCGGTGAAAAGCGGATCCTGGAAGAAGACCAGTGATGGGTGACTGTTGGCCCAGTCGGGATAGGTCTTCAGCCCCCTCTCCAGAGCTTCAAGGGCTTCCGAATATCGATGGAGGTAAATCAAACTGTGACCGAGTCCAAAGGGCGCGAGGATCAGTTCTTCTTCAATTTCGATCTGTTCCAGCTTGTCACTGGGAGGCAGCTTGGAAAGCTGCAGTGCAAGCCGGCGGTCCAGCTCACGGTAGTATTTCTCCGCAGCGAGGAAGTTTCGCATTCGAAAGGCGCGATCAGCGCGGCCGAGCAATTCTTCGTGGTTGAAGCCAGACAAGCCAGGCCGTTCGTTCCCCAAGCTTAGCGCACCCAGCAAGACACTCCAGCCAAGCCCGCAAATCACAAATATTTTCAAACGCATCAAGAACATGGTGAGCCTAAACTCCACTTCTTTGACACTTCGACGGGAATCGCCAGAGATTCAACCGAACGACTACAGTACTTGTCTTGTTCGGAGCAGTAAAAATAAGTCAACTTCCCTGCAAGTGAATACTTCCCTGCTTGAGTTGTCTTCGCTGGCACAATCTTCAATTCCAGAGGCTTGAAGCCGCCAAAATAGTCGGCCTCTTTTCCGGCTAGGCTCTCCGTGAACCCGCCTACTGCCACGTCGAACAAGGCCGTAGGGCTCACCTGAAGTTTCGGAGCAGGACGCTTGGCGACCTTGAATCCCTCCTTGACCGCTAGCTCCATCTGGAGCTTGCCTCCAACACCTGAAACCATTGCCTGGGAATGAAATCGCGGCTGCAATACTTGGGCCGGGCCTGTCTGGCCGCAAAGCAGCAACGGCAAAGTAGCAGTGAAAGACAGGACAAGAAAAAGCCTTTGGCTGGGACGTGGGGCAAGCAAGGGTTAAAACCTCGAAGTTTGAGCTCGGCGCGAGAACCACAACTCCGGCCCAACTCAATCCAGCGTGAGCTTCCCAGATTTTCGAGCCAAAGTCAACGGATGCATCGCCTTCTGGAAAACTGCTTGACCCTTTTTTTTGCTTTGTGATATTTTTCGCTTTCTCTTTTTGGAGGGATGTTTCCTGCCCTCCTGCAATCCTGCGAATTTTCCCGGACGAGAACTCTTACCGCCATGTCTGCGATGAGCTTAGATCTTTCTGTGGTTTTGATTGTTCTGATGGTCTGGGCTCTCTATTTCGTTCTCAGGAAATCCTTTTTTGATCCAATCAATCAAATCTTGACCACTCGAGAGGCTGCCAGCCAGGACGCGCTGCAGGAAGCGCGTGATCAACTGGCAGTCGTCGAGAAGAAGTCGAAGGCGTATGCTGAGGCATTGAAGCAAGCCCGACTCGAAAGCTACCACCAGCAGGAGGTTTTTCGTGGAGAGGCCCTCCAGCAGCGGTCTCAGATTGTCGCCCAGGGCCGGCAGGAGGGCGAGCAGTTGATTGGTTCGGCACGGCAGGAAATTCAGTCGCAAGTGGTTGCAGCGAGAAGATCTCTTGAAACAGAAGTCAGCGGAATCGCCGATGGAATCGTCAAAGGCATTTTGCGGTAGAAACTCAAATGCTCGGGAAAGCGGCAAATTGTCTCTCCAAAGCAGCGGCAAGAGACTGCGGGGCCGTCTTTGGATTCATCGCGAACTCTTGCGGACGAACTCCTTGGTGGTGAGAGGGAACGGGTCCAGCAGAATCGTGCGAACAACTGCAGGTGCGGCGTTGCTTTTCATTGCGCTTTGCTTTCTTGCCCCAAGGTTGACCGTCGGAGCCGAAGAGCCCCAGCATGACAATTCTGGCGGGGAACACGGCGGTGAAGGGCACGCTGAAAGCCCGCTGGCTGCTGTCTGGAAGTGGGGCAATTTCCTAATCCTCTTTGGCGGCTTAGGCTGGTATCTGCGGCAGCCACTGCGCGAGTTTCTAGAGACACGAGCCCGGTCGATCGAGGACGGCTTGGCGAGTGGCCGCATAGCGCGTGAGTCGGCGCTGAATCAATTGAGTGAAATTGAAAGCCGGCTGGCGCGTCTGGACGAAGAAATCCGCTCGCTAAAGGCACAGGCAACCAAGGAAGCCGAGGAAGAACGGACGCGAATCGTAGAAAGTGCCAAAGCGGAAGCCCAGAAGATTCTGGAGATGGCCCATCGAGAGATCGAAGGGCTCAAAAAGTCGGCTCGTCTCGAATTGAAAGCCCATGTGGCCGAACTCGCGGTAAAGCTGGCTGAAGAGCGGCTCCAGAAATCGGTCGGCGCCGAAGAGAACAAACGGCTGGTCCTGCAGTTTCTTGATTCGTTGGATGCCACCAAGAATTAGCCGGCAGCGGGACGCGCTGCGCGCACTTTTGCCAAGACCAGCAAGACTCCACCACTTGAGGTTCAGCGTTGCCTGCGATTGCGAATCGATATGCGAAGGCTCTGGTAGACGTCAGCTTGAAGCTCAACCAGCATGAGCAGGTCGCCCGGGAACTCCTTCAATTCGAAGACCTGCTTGCCAGCCAGAAAGAGCTAGCGCTTTTCTACTCCAACCCTGCCATTGCTGTAGCCAAGAAGAAGGCTGCAACAGAGGAGATCCTTAGAAAGCTGGCCTTCTGTCCGTCCACGTCCAATTTCCTTTTGATCTTGATTGACAACCATCGGATGGGCGTCTTTGGCGAGATCCGGAAAGCGTTTCAGCACGAACTGAACAACCGTCTCGGGGTGACGCAGGCGGAGGTTACAACTGCGGCCGAGCTGGATGAAGAAACACACCAAAAGCTGGAGGCCAAACTTGCGGCGCTCACCGGCAAGAAGGTGGCCTTGAAGTTTGCGAACGATCCGGGCCTGATTGGCGGCGTGGTCACGCGCATTGGAGACACGATTTACGACGGCTCCATCCGCCAGCAGCTCAACTCGATGAAAGCCCGTCTGAGCTCGGATTAGACGCGCCCAATTCCCGGAGAAAAATGAATGGACATTAGAGCTGAAGAGATTAGCAAGATCATCCGCGCGCAGATCGAAGACTACGACTCGAGCGTCGAAGTCAGTGAAGTGGGAACGGTGATTTCCGTTGGCGACGGCATCGCCCGCGTGCATGGATTGGAAAAGGTGATGTCCGGCGAGCTGCTCGAGTTTCCGCATGGCATAGCCGGACTGGCGCTCAATCTGGAAGAAGACCAGGTCGGATCGGTTCTGTTGGGCGAAGCCTCTGAAATCAAGGAGGGCGATCTGGTGAAGCGGACGAAAAAGATCATGGCCGTCCCCGCCGGTGAAGCGATGGTGGGACGCGTAGTCAACGCCTTGGGCCAGCCTATTGATGGGAAAGGTCCCGTCGCCACCGACACGTTCAACCCAGTCGAGCGCATCGCGCCGGGGATTGTAGACCGCGAGCCGGTAAAGCAGCCCTTGCAAACTGGCCTCAAGGCCATTGACTCTATGATCCCGATTGGCCGCGGCCAGCGCGAGTTGATCATTGGCGACCGCCAGACGGGGAAGACCGCGGTGGCGATCGACACGATCATCAACCAGAGGGGCGGCGATGTCATCTGCATTTACGTTGCGATTGGGCAGAAACGTTCCACCATCGCGCAAGTGGTCAAGACACTGGCCGACGCCGACGCGATGGCGTACACAATTGTGGTTTCCGCCTCGGCCTCCGATGCTGCGCCTCTGCAGTATCTCGCTCCCTATTCCGGCTGCGCCATTGGCGAGTACTTCCGCGACCGAGGCAAGCACACGCTGTGCGTTTATGACGATCTTTCCAAGCATGCGGCGGCCTATCGCGAGATTTCACTGCTGCTGCGGCGGCCGCCGGGGCGCGAAGCCTTTCCGGGCGATGTCTTCTTTTTGCATTCACGTCTCTTGGAGAGAGCCGCGAAGCTGAGCGACCAGCGCGGCGGTGGCTCGTTGACAGCTTTACCGGTCATTGAGACGCAAGCGGGAGACGTGTCGGCTTACATTCCGACCAACGTTATTTCCATCACCGATGGCCAGATCTACCTTGAGTCTGACCTGTTCCACTCCGGGATTCGCCCGGCCATCAACGTTGGCATCTCGGTTTCGCGCGTCGGCGGCAACGCTCAGATCAAAGCGATGCGGCAGATCGCCGGAACGCTGCGGCTAGATCTGGCACAGTACCGCGCGCTGGCGGCTTTTGCGCAGTTCGGCAGCGACCTGGACAAGGTTTCGCAGGCGCAGTTGTCACGGGGCCAGCGGCTAGTAGAAATTCTGAAGCAGGGGCAATATGTGCCGCTGCCTGTGGACAAGCAGGTGATCGTGATCTACGCAGCAACGAATGGCTGTCTCGACTCGCTGGATGTTGCCGATTGCCTGCCGTTCGAGGAGGGCCTGCTGCGCTTCATCGACAACAGTCATCCGTCGCTGGGCAAAAAGATCCTGGAGAAAAAGCAGCTCGACGATGCTTTGAAGGCAGAGCTCAATAAGGTTCTAGACGAGTTCAAAGAGAGATTCGCCGCCGAGCGGAACAGATAGTGTAGGGCGCACCTGGGTGTGCGACCGCGTGGCTGGTGGAGGGTGCAATTAAAAGTGGCGGGCAGCCCGCAGCCGGCCGGAGCCCTTGCTGACGCGCGGGCTACTGACTGGCACCGGCGCTGTCAGTAGCCCGACCGTGAGGGAGGGCTGCAGAGCTTGCCCGCCACTTTTAATT
>JAKEER010000222.1 GCA_022616615.1 Acidobacteriota bacterium | reverse complement strand
CCTTTCAAATTGATGATAGGCCCTCCACTTGAGCCATGAGAAATAGGAGCCGTTGTCTGGAGGACTTTGCCAAAACCTGGGGTATCGCGAACGGACGAAACTATTCCCTCGCTAATGGTGGGTTCGAGCCCAGAAGGGTGGCTCATTTCCGAGTCTCTCGCCAGTAGGCTATGCAGTGTCAAACCAATTTCCGATCCAAGGGGGTGACCCACAGCAATTACTTTCTGTCCAATTTCTGGCAAGACATTGGTTAGTCGCAGATCGTGGACTAAGGTTACTGGAACATCTGTGGAAACCATTACTAGATCACCTTCCCTATCTTCAGCAACGACCATTTTGACGTTGTATTGCTTACCGTTGAGAATTGTCACCATGGCGGTGGAAGCTCCTTCAAGCACATGGCGGTTGGTGACGAGGTGCCCCAGCTTGTCAATAAAAAAGCCACTGCCTTCACTCAAAGGTTCACCCTTCTCATCATGTGTCCTTATGAAGGTGACCCCTGGCCGAATTCTCTTTACCAGCGTGGGAAGGGTGTCCTGTGCGAATCCATGCCCTGAAAGAAAAAACAGCACCAGACAGACATTGAAGACCTTGATTCGCTTCATTTAACTTCCCCCCAGCACACGCTATCGGCATTTGGAGTAAGAATTTCACGTTTGCAATTCCAAAAAATTAAAGAATTCGGCCCTATCAAATTGAGGCTGCGTTTATAAAGGGGGGGTATGCCCTGGGGTATGCCCCTGAGACAACTGCCGCCCTATCGACGTTCTACCGAGCATCGAGTAAGGCCAATTAAGAAACACCGGGGAATCTTCGAACGTCCCAAAGGAAGCGGTTTTTGGTGGATCTGCTACTTTGACCAATACGGCAGGAAACAGCGTGAGAAAGTGGGAATGAAGGCTGCTGCCTGATTGTCTATCAGCAACGAAAAACAGAAATCCGACAGGGAAAGTTTGAGCGGGAAGACGTTAAGAGAAAACACCAGCACGCCACGGTATCCGAGATCATTAAGGACCGGCTGGAAGTCTCGAAAGCGCTCAAGGCTGCTGATGATGAAGAAGCCCGGCTTGAATCGTGGAAGGAAAAGCTTGGCGACAGATCAGCGCGGGGCGTGACACCGGCGGATATTGAGAAGGCCCGGCGTGAATTCATCGCAAGCCGTGAGCGGAGACCCAAGCCCGCGACGGTGAACCGCTATCTCGCTGCACTCAAGACTGCGTTCTCTTTCGCTCTTGAGAACGGGAAAGTTGAAACGAATCCTGTCCGAACGGTGAAGATGGAATGCGAAAACAACGAGCGAATCAGGTTCCTAACCCGCGATGAGGAAGCCCGTCTGCTCGGAGCTACACCCACCAAATATCATCCCTTGATCACCGTTGCCATACACACCGGCTTGAGAAAGTCGGAAATGCTCAAACTGGAATGGAGGGATATTGACCTCAAGCGGAATCAACTGACGGTAAGAGAATCGAAGTCAGGTAAAGGACGAATCGTGCCGCTGAGTGAGACTGCCGCCGCAACTTTTCGGGAACTGTCAAAGGTTCGCCTGATCGACAACGTCTATGTATTTCCTGGCGAGATTCCGGGCGAGCGAATGAAAGACCTTCCGCGATACTGGGAACAATACAGGAAAAAGGCTGGACTGGAAGACCTGCACTGGCACGACCTTCGCCATACCTTCGCAAGCCGCCTTGTGATGGTTGGCGTTGACCTCTACACCGTCAGCAAACTCTTAGGACACCACGACGTGAAAATGACCACGCGATATGCCCACCTTTCGCCCGATCACCTTCTGTCAGCGGTCGGAGTTTTAGACAGGGTTTCTGAGAACCAAGTGACACTAGAACTGACACCAAAAGAAGCGGTCTCTTTGTAAGTTGGTGGAGCTGATGGGGATCGAACCCACGACCTCCTGACTGCCAGTCAGGCGCTCTCCCAAGCTGAGCTACAGCCCCATATGGAAGGATATGCAGGGCCAAATTGCAGAACGGATGACCCGCGAAGCGAAGCGGATTCTATGACACGCATCCGGGGTTGTCAACGGGATAACCCTGTCGCCAGAGCTCCGTCGAAGTGCCCTTAACAAAGTGGAGACAGCGGTTTCGCAGAGAACACCCTGAGGCCTGCGGCCTTTGCCCCTTTTGTTAAGGGCCTGCGCAAGATTAAGTGGGCAGTCTTGTACTTGATGGTAACAGAATGCTGGACGCCTTAACTCGTCCTCGTCGTCGTTCTCGTCCTCGGCTTTGCATGGCCGAGAAGCAACTGTGCGTTGACATTCAATGCTGAAGGCCGAGGACGACGACAAGGACGAGTCTAAAATTCCAAGTTATTTTTGCGCAGGCACTAAGGGGGACTTTGCTCGCCCGCGGCTCCATGGCCGACTCCTTGACTTGACGCAACCCCTGACCTTTTCCGAAGTTAACGCAGCCTGCCGGTATCATCGGCCACGCTGGATCAAGGGAGTCAGAATCAGCAGACCTGGCCGACAGCTAGAGCACACGTAAGTCATTTGCCGGGTTGTGCCATACTGCGCTTCGCAAACCGTCAGCCAGTGCGTAACAGCACTGCAGTATGAGCGAGTGCCATTTTTCCAGAATCAAGATGAACATAGTACAAACGGTTCAATTCGAGGGGAGCGCTGGCCGGCTTGAAGGCCTTCTCAAGTTTAGGGATGGCGAAGAGCCAGCGGCCCTGGCTGTCGTCTGCCATCCTCATCCGTTGCACCAGGGCACGATGCACAACAAGGTCGTTTTCGCCACTGCCGAGGCTTTCTTCGGCCTCGGTTGTGAAGTGCTTCGCTTTAACTTTCGTGGCGTTGGGCTTAGTACTGGAAGCCACGACTTCGGAAAGGGTGAAGTGGATGATGTTCTGGCGGCCGTTGATTTCCTGCGACGGCGGCATCCCGAAGCAGATTGTCACACGGCCGGCTTTTCCTTCGGAGCCGGGATAGCTTTGCAGGCGGCTTATCGCGATCCGCTACTGGCTTCGGTGACGGCCGTAGCGCCTTCCTTCAAGTTTTTCGATCCGGCCTGCCTGGTTTCGCTGGCTGCGCCGAAACTGTTTCTCCAAGGCACAGCCGACGATATTTGTCCGCCAGAAGACCTGCGCCGGCTTTACCCCGCATTTCTTCCACCGAAATCCGTTGCCTGGATTGAAGGCGCCGGACACTTCTTCAACCTGCAGCTCGACGCATTGAAGGCCTCGATTGCCGAGCATCGGCAGTTTCTGGGGATGTAGTCGTGTTTGTCCTGCTAGCTCAGCCGTCCAGATGGCCTGACAGGGCGCGGTCAAAGTCATCAACACGGGAAGCGCCGATTTGCTATCGACTATTGACTCTTTTCTATCGGCTATTTGGAGGACAGGCACGCAATCCAGAAATAGCAAATAGCCGACAGCCAATAAACAACAGCCGATGTTTTGGCAGCCTCTCGGTAGCGGAACCGTGGATGTCTTTGACGGTATCCAGCAAGAGACTCTGCCGCAATCTCGGAACTTCTTCCTCTGTGCTTTGTTTTCTCCTAAGATGGCAACCTACTGGGGATTCGAGGAGCAGCGTCTATGCCCGAGCTTGCGAATGTCAACGGAAGAGTGGTTCCCATACACGAGGCAGTAGTGCCTGCCGAAGACCGCGGCAATCTGTTTGGTGACGGAGTTTACGAGGTGCTGCGCAGCTACGGAGGAAGGCTGTGGGCTTATGCGCGGCACTGGAAGCGCCTGGAGAGAAGCTTGCGTGAAATTGACATTCGCAATGTGGACCTGGAGCAGCTCGACCGCTGGGTAAAACAGACCTACGCGCAAAGCCAGATTGCAGACGCAACCGTGTACTTTCAGATTACGCGCGGCGCGGGACCGCGCTCACATGTTTGGGGAGATGACTTGGCGCCAACCTTTCTGATGACGGTGCGCCCGTTTGTTGCCCGAGGTCGGGGCAACGAGACAGGCATTCAGACCATTACTGTTGGGGATCAGCGCTGGGGGCGCTGTGACATCAAGTCTTTGAATCTCCTGCCCAACGTCATGGCCAAGCAGCAAGCTCGCAACCAGCAGGCTTATGAGGCGATTCT
>JAKEER010000221.1 GCA_022616615.1 Acidobacteriota bacterium | reverse complement strand
TGGCTCTGGCGCTGCTGAACTTTCGCCTCCTATTTGTCCTTGTGCCTCTACTCTTAGTTGGGGTTTGCATCGCAGTTCGCTATCAGAGACAACTGAGAAAGTGCTCGGAGGCGGCACAAGAGCGAGGCGGGCTTGAAAGCAGTTTCCTCCAGGATCACCTGGCGTCGGTCATTCAAGTTCAACTGCTAAATCGGGAAAGCAAACAGGCCGAAACGTTTCGCGAGCTAGCAGGTGCCAGAATGGATGCCGTCAACCAGCGAAACCGCGTAGAAGTGTTTTTCGGGACCTGGTACATGGCCGCTATTGCCATTGGAACGCTCGCGGTTCTGGGCTACGGAGGCAATCAGGTCTTCGCTGGCGCGCTCTCTATCGGAGGATTGGTCGCCTTTTACACGTATCTGGCCAGACTGTTCGATCCTCTTTATTCCACCATCGACATGTATGCGCGGTTCACGCGAGTCCGTGCCAGTATCAGAAGGATTTTGGACATCACTGAGCTGGTACCCAGCGTCCGAGACTGTCCCCACGCCGCCCCGTTGCCTCGGCGAAATAGGGGGGCGGTAAGGCTCATTGATGTCACCTTTGCCTACAAAACGCACGCTCCGGTGCTGTCGCACCTCGCGCTGGACATTGCTGCAGGACAAAAAGTCGCTCTCGTTGGAATAAGCGGCAGTGGCAAAAGTACGGTCGCCAAGCTGGTTACCCGCCTGTATGACACTCAACACGGCGCCGTGCAACTGAATGGCGTTGACTTACGTAATGTCCGACTGGAGAGCCTGCGAGCCAACGTCTGTTTACTCATGCAGGATACGATTCTTTTCGATCGGTCTCTCAAGGAAAATCTACTGTTAGCGTGTCCGGAAGCAACGGATGAACAATTGCAAACAACTCTCGACGCAGTTGAGCTCGCGGGCTTGGTCGCGCGCCTCCCGCATGGGTGGTACACACGGGTCGGCGCGCGGGGCAGCAAGCTGTCAGGGGGCGAGCGCCAAAAAGTTGCTCTTGCTCGAGCCATGCTTCAGAAACCTGCGGTCTTGCTGCTCGACGAAGCAACATCCGCACTCGACGCGCTGTCCGAGCAGCGGATCCTCCACAATTTATCTCAGCATTTAACAAGCCAGACCATCGTCTTCATCTCACACAGAATTTCATCTTTCTACTGGGTGGACCAGATCGTCGTGCTGCACCAAGGAGTCATCCAAGAACGGGGAACCCACAATGAGTTGATTGGCAAAGGCGGTTTGTACGCCAGGCTTGCAAGAATGGGCGCTCTGTCCGAAGAACCCTCAGCACCTCCCAAGGAAAGTGCTGTGCCGTCTCCACATCTCTCAGTGCGAGCCGATTAAAGCCGAAACTGCATACAGAAACCCGAAAAGGCATACACTTCCTCGTTGACGGAAGAACTCCCGCAATCGACGCTAGGTACGTGCTCGCCGCGCAACCCAATGGGAAGCCCTCCGAGGCAGCCATACTCGGTTACGTCACCAAGACGGATTCCTATCGCTTGGTCGTATTCAATCGCGGCGGAACGACGGTCCTGCTGGAATCATGCGGTTCGGGATACGACCTGCCACTTGTTAGTATCCCGAGATTCACCCGGCCGGCACAAGAGATCACCACCTTAGTTCGTGGTCGCTGGCAAATACCTTCTGTTCTTTTGTTTTCCAACGTGCTTGAGGAAAACGCTGACCCCGTCTATTCAGCCGTTCTTGAAGCTCAGGTCCGAACCTTCCCACCGCCAGAAGGGATGGATTGGTTCCCCGTTCACCATGCAATCTCGCATCTCTTGAAAGGCAAGAGTCACAGTATTCTCGAAGACAACTATTTAAAGTCTGCGAATGGGATGGCAGGGCAGGAACCTTTTAGCAGACTCGGCTGGTTGAGCCATCTTCAAGACTGGGTGAGAACCGTAATCCGCCCGCTTGGAACGGAGCTGAACGACTTTCAACAGCTGAACGGCAGTGAAACCTTCTCGCTCATTCGCTTCGATACAACGCATCAGCCCGTCTGGTTCAAAGCCGTCGGCAAACCCAATCTCCACGAATTTCCTATTACGCTGGCGCTCGCGGAATTATTCCCGGAATACATGCCGTCCCTGCTCGACACTCAGCCAACCTGCCATGGATGGCTGATGGCGGACGCTGGCGGGCCATCCCTCGATGAATTAGAAGACTGCTCCGCGTGGAAAAGCGCTGCGGCCGCATTGGGTGCTCTCCAAATCGAATCGATCGGCAAGACAACGGGGCTTTTGGAAGCTGGCTGCAAGGATCTGCGAATATCGAAGTTGCTCGCGCTGGTTGATCCGTTTCTCGACGTCATAGCCGATCTGATGACGCGGCAAACGAAAATACCACCGCCAATTCTCTCGCGGGAGGAGCTGTCCGAACTTAGCGCGACGTTGAAAAACGCTCTTCAATCCCTGGCATCTTTGCGAATACCAGATACGCTCGGCCACAGTGACTTCAATCCGGGGAACATCGTCGTCGGACGGGAGCGCTGCGTCTTTATCGACTGGGCTGAGGCGCATGTCGGGCACCCGTTACTGACGTTTGAATATTTCCTTGCGCATCTGCGGAAAGACTATCCACAACTTGTGCCGTTCGAGAGCGATTTCCGAGCCAGCTACTCTCACACTTGGAGCTTGATTGCATCGCCAGAGCAAGTCGCTGAGAGTTTTCTCTTCTCACCGCTTGTTGCGGTCTACGCCTACGCCGTGTCCAGCGGGGTCTGGCGCGATCCCGAACGGCTGAAGGTTTCGGGAGTCCAAGGGTATCTGAGAAGCCTCACGCGAAGGATGAAGCAGGAAGC